>JAQBTI010000199.1 GCA_027624995.1 Chloroflexota bacterium | reverse complement strand
CTGGTTCTTAATTGCCACTTCGATCCCGGCTATCGGCTTGGTCTCGTGCACTGAAGTAACGGTCGCCTCGGCACGAATTGTGTCACCGATATAGACGGGCGCGGGGAAGGTCCAGCTCTGGCTCATGAATACGGAGCCGGGTCCGGGCATGTCCATCGCAACGAGCGCGTTCAGGAGCCCGGTGGTGAGGCCTCCCTGAACGATCAATCGCTCGAAGCGGGTCTTGCCGGTGAACTCGGCGTCAAAATGCAACGGATTGAAGTCCCCGGTGATCTCCGCATAGGACCGCACCATCTCGCGCGTGACCTTCGCCTCTCTGTGGGCCTTCTGCCCAACCGTGATCTGCATGGTACGGCTGCCGCTTAAGGAAGAGACAGCATGATGCTGTCGAAAATCGAGGCGGCCTGATCGTAATAGAGTTGGTCCGACTCGGCCGAGAAGGTCGCGAGGAATACGAATCCGATGTCGCCGGATACGACGGTGCGCATCTGACCGACGAAATCAGGTGTTCGGACGTCGGCGAATAGGAAAGGCAGGTCGTAAGTCGCGTTCGACTCTGTCGCGCCCATATCGACCGGGGATATCTCGAAGTCACTGGCGGACCGATTGATCAAGTCCAGAGCGATCGACGAATGGAACTCCTCGACCGACATGCGAACACCGGGTTCGGCCCATACTGAAAACGTGGTTGTCCCGTCGTTGGACCCGATCTCCCAAAGCTCGTCCCCACGCTGTAGCATGGACCATCCGAGCGGCACCAGGGTGATATAGCCGTAAGCCAGGTTGGCATATTGACCGGGGGGAATAGCGGCCGGCGATGAGGGCGGACGTGCACCAAAAGGGGACTGGTCCGTTGGTGTCGGGACCTCCGCAGTTGCGGGGACAGCGGTTGTGGCCTCGGGGACTTCCACCGCTCGCCCTGATTTGGAGCCGCCATCGTCTCCGCACGATGCACCGAGGGCCAGCAGACCCACCAGCAGTACGAGCCACGCTAGGCGTCCCCGTCCCGTGTGCCAGGTCTGCGGCCCTCGAATAGAAAAGCCCGACGCCGAACTATGAGGCTTCGGACAACCCAAGTGAACTCTCGCGACTAGAGACTCGCCGCAATTCGATTGCACTCCGCGAGATCTCGAGCCGCGCCCTCGGCGATATACCCAAGGTCCCCACCGGTCGTTATGATCTGGCCACCCCGCCGAATCCACTTCTCGCCGGCTTCTAGGCCGCTGAACATACCCCAGGGCACCCCGTGCTCTTTGCACTTGTCGAGGATGAACTGAATCGTCTCCTCTGTCTTCGGATGGTTGACCAGATCGTCAGGCGGTTGGACGCCCACTGAATAGCCTAGGTCGGACGGCCCGATCATTATGCCGTCGAGGCCTTCGACCTGCAGAAACTCGTCGATGCCCTCAACGGCGCCTGCGGTCTCGATCTGAGGCCAGACGATGGTCTCCTCGTTGGCCCGCTCGAGGTATTCGGCGTATGTCCCCAAACGCCAGGTCTTCCTCACGCCATTGCTGCGATGTCCCATCGTCGGATACTTGGCGGCGTCGACGGCCTTACGGGCGTCGGCGGCGCTGTCGACCAGAGGTATGATCACCCCGTCGGCACCCATGTCCAAGGCCTGGCCGATCATCCACGGCTCGTTGGCGGTCACCCGTACGATGACATCGGACTCGGTGCGCCCGAACCCATGAACCATCTCGTAGAGCATGTTCGGCTCTAGCGGGCCATGCTGGCCGTCGATGAGGATGTAGTCGAATCCCGCGTTGCCGATTATCTCCGTGATAAATGGATCGTTGGTATGCACTCCAATACCAAATACTGGCTTGCCTTCCCGCAGTTTCTGTTTGGTCTTGCTGACGAGCATTTCTCCCCCCCGAGGCAAATTTGGCGGGCCTGGGCAGCCCACCGAGGCAGACTATCCGAATTCCCTAAAGTTGTAAAGCGTTTGGCCCGCTCTATTCCTTTATCATGCGCCATTGAATCAGGCCGGTCTCGTACGTCTCACAGCCCGCCGTCTTGAATTGCGAGCGCTCGGCGGCGGGTGAGAACAGCGGCACTCCGTCCCCCAGCACCAGAGGAAAGATGGTTACGATGATCTCGTCGATGAGACTATCGTTGAGCATGACCGTGTTTATCTGACCACCTCCGATGAGCCAAATATCGGAGCCGGTCGCATTTTTCAGGCTGCGGACGAATGCAGCGATGTCGCCCGAGACGAATCGGACGTGGTCGGTGTCCGGCGGTGGCGTTTTTCTGGTGAAGACGTAGTTGGTCCTGTCCGGATACGGAAACGAGTCGGCGGTAAGAACGACTCTATAGGTCGAATTCCCCATGAGTGTCGTATCGACAGACTCGTAAAACTCCCGGTACCCGTAGTCGAGACCACCACCCACGTCCAGCCAGTCCAGGTCGTCGTCGCGCCCGGCAAATGTAGCCGTCGAGGCTAGCAGCGATGTAGAGCTTTAGCTTTCTCACGGTCTGCCTCAGGCATGAAATGAGCCGGGGGCGCCCTCAAGTAGAAAGCGCCCCCGGCTTGTACGTCTGGTAGTCCGCAACCGCTCGCGCCTTACGGCCCGAGCTTCCAAGGACTTAGGCTATCGCGGCCTCAATCTTGCTCTTCAGAGCCTTTTTGGGCACCGCGCCAACGATCTGGTCAACGGGCTGCCCTCCCTTGAAGATCAGCAGTGTCGGTATGCCTCTTATCCCGTAGGCCATAGCAGACTTGGGATTCGAATCGACGTCGAGCTTGGTGAACTTCATCTTGCCGTCGAACTCGTCGGCTAGCTCTTCGACGATGGGAGCGATCATCTTGCAGGGGGCGCACCAGTCAGCCCAAAAATCGACCAGTACCGGCGTGTCTGCGTTGACTACCTGGTCTTCGAAATCGGAATCCGTCACATTCGTCGGATGTCCCATTGGTCCCTCCGCTGCCTTTGGCTTTTTCGCCCGTTTCTCGCGTTACTTACTACACTGATAAGATGCAAAATCGGTGCTTCGGATTCGTCGTGCCCATCGCCGATCAGTACTCGATGAAGTCGAGGGAGACCGTATCGGCCTGATTCCACCATATGGTACCAAGGATGAGCCCCTTGGGAACATCGAATACAAACCAGCCACTGATCTGGAAGCCCCTGTTAACATCCACCTCGCCCCACAGAGGGTTCTCCTCGAGCACGATGGCTCCCCGCTCATCTACCTCCCCCTCCGGAACGTCGGCAATGAAGGGGTCGATCGCCTCGAGCCGGTCGCTGCGACGGTCACCGAGCTCTATTGCGGCCTCGTTGAGCAGCAAGGATACGACGGTGGTAGACCTGTTCACTACGATGATGTCGACGACGGCGAGCTGTCGGTTGGATGCCCTGGGCCGGAGGACACGTGTGCGGCCAAGCCCATCGGTGAAGATGACACTTTCGGCCACTTGGGGAGCCGTGGCGACGAACTCTAGCTGTCTGCCACGGGCGACAGCGAGGTCGTCGTCTCCTCCGCATGCAGCGGCCATCAGGGACAACATGGTTACTACTGCCACCCAGGTCTTCACCGGGATAATATGCGGGCCTTCAAGAATGGTCTTGATTCTGAGCATGCCAGGAAGTGCTACTTAACAGCCGAGAGTGACGGCATGGCCCGTAGCTTGCCGACGACGCCTGGCAGCACCGAAAGTAGGTAGTCCACGTCGTCCTCAGTATTGTCGCGTCCGAGGGCTATTCTAAGGCTGCCCTGCGCCACGTCGGCGGAGCGACCGATTGCCAACAGTACGTGTGATGGCTCAAGCGAGGCCGACGAGCAGGCGCTACCGCTGGAGGCACAGATTCCGGCAAAGTCAAGCCCCAGCAGGACCGGCTCTCCCTCAACCCCCTCGAACGAGACGCTGACATTGTTCGGCAGCCGTCGCGTGGGATGTCCGTTGAGATGGGCCATCTCGATGGTGTCTCGTATGCCGGCGATCACCTTATCTCTGAGCCGGGCCGCGTGCATTGACTCCGACTCTCTTTCCTGCGTGGCCAAACGGAGCGCCTCGGCCAGACCGACGATGCCGGGAACGTTCTCGGTGCCCGACCGACGCTGACGCTCCTGTCCACCGCCCATCTGTAGTGGCTCGAACGGCGTACCACGTCTGACGTAGAGTGCTCCCACGCCCTTGGGGCCGTAGAACTTGTGCGCAGACAGGCTCAGCAGGTCAACGCCGAGCAGCCCTACGTCCAGGTCAAGGAATCCAGCCGCCTGGACGGCGTCGGTATGCATGGTGATGTTCTGTCCACGCCGAACTGCCTCGTCCTTCACAACCCGGGAGATGTCCGACAGCGGCTCTACGGTGCCGATCTCGTTGTTGGCGAGCATCACGCTGACCAGTATCGTCTGGTCAGTGATCGCGCGCCCAACATCGTCAGGATCGACAAGGCCGTACTCGTCCACGGGGAGGTAGGTGATTTCGAACCCAAACTGCTCGAGCTGGTGGCAGGTATGCAAGACAGCATGGTGCTCGATCGCGGTGGTGATTATGTGCTTCCCGACTGTCCGCATCGCGAAGGCGACGCCCTTGAGCGCCGTGTTGTCCGACTCCGTACCGCCGCTGGTGAAGACGATCTCGCTCATTCGAGCGCCGAGAACGCGCGCGACAACTTCGCGCGAGTCGTCCACGGCCTTCCGGGCCTCTTGGGCGATCGTGTAGAAGCTGGATGGATTGCCGAAGGTGCCGGAGAAGTACGGCAGCATGGCCGACAGGACCTCTTCGCGCACCGGGGTGGTGGCGGCGTGGTCCAGATAGATCAGCTTTTCAGAGATTGACATGAAGAGTGGTATGTTCTCTCGTCCGGCCATTACGGGCAGCCGGCACGTAATATTCTAGCATGCTGGAATCCGGGGGATGAGCGGCGTATCTGTCGCCTCTGCCATCCCCATGAGGACGGGAGCCACGGG
>JAQBTI010000198.1 GCA_027624995.1 Chloroflexota bacterium | reverse complement strand
CCGGGTGCGCGCCGAGGGCGTCGAATCGATCGCCGTTTGCTTTCTACACTCCTACATCAACCCTGTCCATGAGACGCGTGTAGGGGAGATCCTGCGAGAGCTTCTCCCGGAAGCCCTGGTGTCGCTCTCGTCAGAGGTCGCCCCCGAGTTCAGGGAGTACTTTCGAGCGAGCACGACGGTCATCAACGCTGCAATCCGTCCGGTCGTCGCGCGATACCTGGACAACATCCAGACTCGTATTCGAAAGTCCGGGGTGACCGGGGAGCTGCTCGTGATGCAGAGCAGTGGAGGCGTGCTTACGTTTGAAGCGGCCATGGAGAGACCGGTCTTCATGGTGGAGTCAGGGCCGGCCGCCGGTGTGATCGCGGCCAGCCATCTAGTCAACACTCTGGGATATCGAAACGTCATCGCGTTTGACATGGGCGGGACAACCGCCAAGACCGGACTTATCGAAGACGGCGCGCCACGCGTGACCAAAGACTACGAGGTCGGAGGGACGGCGGGGACCACCGAGCATGGCTCAAGAGGGTCGGGCTACCCCATTCGCACCCCCGTCATAGACCTGGTGGAGGTCGGTGCAGGGGGCGGGTCCATAGCCTGGATCGATTCCGGAGGAATTCTTCGCGTGGGCCCATGGAGCGCGGGAGCCGATCCAGGACCCGTCTGCTACGGCAAGGGTGGAACGGAGCCCACCATCACGGATGCCAACCTCATCCTGGGGCGCATCTCTCCCGACTACTTCCTGGGCGGGGAGATGGGTCTGGATGTCGAAGGCGCCCGGAACGCCATTCAGGAGAAGTGCGCCGGCCCGCTGGACATGGACGTTGTGGAGGTTGCCCTGGGCATTGTCGAGATCGCCAGCACGGCCATGGTAAACGCCCTTCGCCGAGTCTCAGTCCAAAGGGGCCATGACCCCAGAGACTTCCTGCTCGTGGCATTTGGGGGCGCCGGCCCGGTTCAGGCCAATCGTCTGGCAGCTGAACTGGAGATTCCCACTGTCCTCATACCCATGAGTCCCGGTACCACCTCGGCGATGGGCCTCCTGGTGACTGACATCAAGCATGACTACTCTGTCGCGTTCATCCAGCGCGCCGATCAGCTGGACTCAAAGGCAGCCAGTGAAAGCTTCCGTCGCCTGGAGGAGCAAGGTGCGGCCGCGCTCGCCCGAGAAGGGATGACTTCTAAAGAGACGAGCTTCGTGCACCAGGCCGACATGCGCTACGTAGGGCAGAGCTACGAGCTGACAATACCGTTGCCTGACGGTCGTCTCGGAAGTGAGCGGCTCGCACCCATCCTGGAACGCTTCCACCAAGAGCACGACCGTACCTACGGATTCAAAGCGGACGTCGAGCCTGTAGAATTCGTCGCGCTTCGACTGAGCGCGGTAGGCAACATCTCCAGGCCGCAGATGAGAGAGATAACCTCCGACGCCTCAGACCTGGCCAGCGCTTTGAAGACAACCCGACCCGCCTACTTCGTCGAGAGCGGTGGAATTGTGGACTGCTCCATCTACGACCGGTACAAGCTCCAACCCGGTTTCGAAATCCAGGGGCCAGCGATCGTGGAGGAAGTGGACTTCACCACGGTCATTCACCCCGGCTATCGCGCCGTGGTAGACAAATCGGGGAACCTATTCATCAAGAGGTAGCATCGATGGTTCGGGCAGGCCGAGGAGTCTATAGCGGGGCTGGCAGCGAGGCTCGCCTCACGGTAGGGAAATCCCATCGCAGGTTGGAATGGGCGCCCCTCGTCCCCTACCCGACCAATACGTGCTGTCTGTCGATCTCCGCGACGCTGCGGCAGCCACTGAAAGCGAGTACCCTGTCGAACTCGGCCCTTAGAATCTCGAGGGCCAGCGAGACGCCCGCCTCACCTCCGTAGGCCAGGCCCCAGTGGACCGGGCGTCCCACGAAGACGGCCCGCGCCCCCAACGCCATGGCCCTAAAAACGTCGAGCCCCGACCGGACACCCGAGTCGAAGTAGACCTCCAGCCTGTCGCCGACGGCGTCCGCCACCTCGGGCAGAATCTCGATCGACGATCTTCCCCCGTCAAACTGCCTACCTCCGTGGTTCGACACCACTATCCCATCCACCCCATGCTCCATACACAGCAGCGCGTCAGCGACGTTCCTAATGCCCTTGATGACTAGGGGCAGGCCGTCTGAAAGAGACCGAATCCAGTCGAGCCGGTCCCAGGTAATGTTGGGAGGAATCCAACGCGCCATGCCGTGGTCGTCGAGAAGCTCGTCGTAGTCCCGGAGACTGCCGAACATGTTTCCCTCGATCGAGCCCCCGCGGCCGTGTAGCCGTTTTCCCAGATCGAAGGGCCCCAGGGCATCCACCGTGAGGACCACGGCGGAGTATCCAGAAGGCTTCAGCTTGGGCAGGAAGATCTCGCTGACGGCATCGCTGTAGTGGATGTGCTGAAACCAGATCGGACCGGTAGCGGCCTCCGCCACCTCCTCGATCGTGTAGCCCGACCCCACAGGCAGCGCCATTAGCGTGCCCGCGGCGCCCGCGGCCCGCGCCGTCGCCGGCTCGCCGTCTGGATGTGAGGCGCACTGCCCACCGGCCGGGGCGCACATCACGGGAAAGCTTATCCTTTCACCGAGGATCGTCGTAGAGAGGTCCCTGTCCGTAGTGTCCCTGAGCAGCCGGGGATTGAGGGCTATTTCGTCTAGTTTGGCCCGGTTTCGGTCGCGGGTCCAGTCCTCGTAGGAGCCGCGCCTGACGAACTTCGATTGCCCCGGAGACATGACCTTCTCGGCCGACTCCTGAAGTTCCCTTATACTCGACGGAGCAGAAGTCAATTTTTGCCTCCACCTGCGACCGCGAACTGCGACCATAGACCTAGTACCGGCGTTGCGGTGCCTATAGTAACGCATTCCAGTCGCGATCGGCCCGTGATAAGGCACCGTATCCACACCATCGGGGACGTGCCATCGCATTTCTGCTCTATGGCCAGACCACAGCACGAGCAGTTCATCACAATGGTCTCGATGAAGTTGCACAGGAAGTGTGGTGCCACACACGTACGGGCCAAGAACCAACAGCAATGAGGTAACTGAAGCTGACGCTGGAGCAGCCGGCAACGACCGAAATCTGGGTCGAGTCCCCGGTGATCCGGTAGGCCAACGCTGGCGAGGGGCCGCGGATCACAAGACAGAAGAAGGCCCCTGGCTGAGAGCCAGAGGCCTTCTGTAGTTTCGAATGGGTTCGCCTAGCTTATTCTCTGCTGGCCCTTCGGACCGAATGGTGTGCTCTATGAAGCGACTTGCACTTCGGCATCACCCATAAGATTTCGCCTAGGCGTTTGCCATCTTGACGGTCCGGCCTGCCCAATGTCCGGGAGCCATCAGGGCCGCCAAGCCCTAGTGAGGGTATTTCCACTGGTGTATCAGCACATACGTTTTCATGCTGCCCTCCTTTGCGGCGACTCCAGGCGGGCACATCCACGCCCGGCCTGTCTATCCACTGCCCGAGGACACCTTAATCGATCTTGCCCCCTCGGACCGGTGGCCTAAATTCAAGCTACCATGGGCTCCCCTACCTGTCAAGGTCTCTCAGCGGTAAGATTCGTCAGTGATTTCTGCACCAACCGTTACGTTCATCCTGACACGTTCCATTACGAAAACAGTTGTGATAACCGGCACAATGTTGACATATTCGTGTTTGCGTAGATAACGTGGTCCCGTCAATAACTCTCGTAGCCGATCAGCGGCAGCTCGCTGGCGTTTTCCAGAAAGGGGGGTCCTTGCACGGGCACCATCTTGCGCCGAGGTAGCCAACACCTTTGAGCACGTTTGAAGTACACTACGACGAATTCTGTCGGAAATGGTGGTCCAATGAAGTACAAGGAGGCAGCATGAAAGAGCGTTTCGGAGTCGGTGACTATCAGTATGAGCTCGTTGAGGGCTGGGGAGAGTGGCCCCTTAGCGGAGTGGCGTCAGACGTTGCCACGGATTCTCAAGACCGGGTCTATGTTGCTGTGCGTACTGCGAAGACAGCGGAGAGCAAGACCGGAGCGATCCTCGTTTTCGACAAGGACGGGAAATACCTGCGCTCCTGGGGTGAGGACCTGTTTACGAGCTGCCATGGTCTCTGGATAAGCCCTGCCGACGAGGTGTTCCACACGGATGCGGCCGACCACACGGTGACCAAGTTCAACACCGAGGGCAAGGTCTTGATGACCCTCGGCACCCGAGACGAGCTCGGGGCGCCGGGGATGCCGTTCCGGATGCCCACCCGTGCCGTCGGGTCCACGTCAGGCGACATTTACGTGTCGGACGGCTATCAGCAGAACCGGTGCCACAAGTTCACTCCCGACGGGGAACTGGTACTTTCCTGGGGCAAGGGCGACCCGCTCTACTATGAGCGCGAGGTCCTTGGCAAGGTAACGGGGACCCCCGGCGACGGACCCGGCGAGTTCAATCTTCCTCACGACATCACCGTAGACAGGAATGACCTGTCATATGTCCAGGACCGAGAGAACCACCGCTGCCAGGTGTTTGATCCCGAGGGCAACTACATCACGGAATGGAGTGGCATCAGGTTCCCCAACGACGCGGTGATCGACGAAAACGACGTCATGCACATCGCCGAGGGTCCCGGCGGGGGGATACTGCTCGTCAAGCTTGACGGCGAGGTGATCGGCCGCTGGGGCGAGAAGGGCGACGCGCCCGGCCAATGGACGGGGGCGCCTCACGGACTATGGCTCGACTCCCACGGCGACATGTACGTTGCTGAGGTGGGCGCACAGAAGGCCCTTCAGAAGTTCGCCCGCGTCTAACACCGGGGGGCGTGGCAAGACGAGTTGAAGTGAGTTTGGGGTGACCCCTCGACGCGTCAGCAGCCTGAGCTCGGAGGGGCGCCCTGTTTGACAGCGGACCCGGAGAAGCCGGATATGGTTGTTTCTGAATCAATAG
>JAQBTI010000197.1 GCA_027624995.1 Chloroflexota bacterium | reverse complement strand
CCTTGACCTGCCTCACTTCGAAAGAACCGAATCCCGTGAGCACCACGCGGTTCCCGCCGGACAGCGCCTCTTGAACGCTATCCAGGACGGCCTTCAACGCCGCTTCACCCTGGGCACGGGAGCCGCCCATCTTTCCGGCTACTTTGGCGCTCATGTCGCTCTTTCTCAGTGTTGCCATTGTGGCGCGTCCTCCTAGATATTATCGGTCGGTGCCCACGCAGCCGTCGTGGTCATCACCTGGGGATTTCAGGGACATATATACGACCTATTTCCGGCGATGTCAAGCCCTCCAGGCCGATTCTCACGTCATTTCGCGCGACCCAAAATAGCACTAAGAATCCTTCGTTAGCGTGAACCCTTTTTCACCGGTGATTCGCTTGTCGTTGGGCCTTACCGTGAGAACTCCGGCTGCGGTGCCGTCGTTCTTGTCCGCGTTCACACGCCAGGCCAGGTCCACACCCTCTGCCGGTATTCCCGAGGTCACAAAAGTCGCTTCGAAGAACTTGAGTCGCTCGACGATGCGGACGTCGATCGCCTGCCACTCTGTCGAGCCCGCCACCGCCCGTTCGAACCCGACCTTGACCGCCTGGCCGGCACCGTCGAGCGATATCGCAATCGGCGACGACTCCTGGTCACCAGGAAGCGTGATTGAACCATGATAGTTGCCCGGTCCACCGGCGAAGCCAGTAACCTGGGCGTTGGCTGAGTCAGTCACTTACCCCTCCTAGTCGATGCGCTGATAGCCGCCATTTCCGTCGAAGTCCCTAGTGCTGAAGACGCCAAGGTCGCGGCCCTGATGCACGTGCACGATGATCTCCTGTCGTCCGATCCCGACGGAGTCCATCAGGTCCTCGTCGATGTTGTCGATGAGGTCCTGGATGCCCTCTGTGGTCAGACTCTCGCCGATATTCAGGGTAGCGTGCACAACCGTATCCGCGAAGTGGATATCCACCCTCCCTACTGTGCTGTCATCTTCGAGAATCGTGTAGCACTCCGAGTATGGAGTCCGACATTCTCTTTCGAAGTAGAAATTCGCCATGAGCCGCCTGCCTATCTTTGTAGTGGTACCGCCCGACTAGGTGCGGACCTGTCCCGTCCCAACGACAGTCCACTTGTATGAGGTCAGCTCGCGGAGACCCATGGGGCCCCTGGCGTGTATCTTGTTGGTGCTGACGGCGACCTCGGCGCCCAGACCGAACTCGCCACCGTCGTTGAACCGAGTGGACACGTTGACCATCACGGCACTGGCGTCGACCACGTTCAGGAAGCGCTCCGCGGCCTCGCGGTCTTCGGTTACGATCGCCTCGCTATGCCCTGAGCCGTAGGTCTCGATATGGTCGAGCGCGCCCTCGAACGAGTCCACGACCCGGACCCCCGCCCTGAGGGCCAGATGCTCGGTGCTCCAGTCTTCTTCCTGCGCGGGCACCACTCGAAGTCCTTCGACGGATCCGATAATACTCATGGCCCGGCGGTCGCCTCTAATCTCCACGCCGGCGCCCACCCATTTCTCGGCGAGTCTGGGCAGGAATGCGGTCGCCACAGCGGAGTGTACTATCAGCGTGTCCATCGCGTTGCAGACCGACGGCCGCTGCACCTTGGCGTTGTGGACAATCTCCAAGGCCATGTCCAAATCGGCGGCCTTATCGACGTAGGTGTGGCAGACCCCGATGCCCCCGGTAATCGCGGGCATGGTTGCCTCTTCGGCCACCCGGCGAATAAGCTCCTGTCCACCCCTGGGGATTATCAGGTCGATGGTGTCCCTCATCTGGAGCATCCTGCCGACCAAGGCCCGGTCGGTGGACTCGATAAACTGGACGGCATCGACTGGCACGCCAGCCTCAGCCACGGCCTTCTTGACCAGGCCAGCCAGCGCCTTGTTGGAGTGGAGCGCCTCCCTGCCACCGCGAAGTATTACAGCATTGCCCGACTTTAGGCATAGCGTGGAGATGTCGACGGTGACGTTGGGCCGACTCTCGTAGATGGCCCCGATCACACCCAGGGGGACCCGTCGCTTTTCGATCTTGAGGCCGTTGTCCATTGTGCGGGTGTCGAACCTCTCGCCGACCGGGTCGGGAAGCTCCACCACTCGGCGAACGTCTGCCGCGAGCGCGTCGAGGCGTTCGGCAGTCAGCACAAGACGGTCCAGGGTCGAATCTGTCTGCCCGTTGTCCATAGCGGCGGCGCGATCCAGCGCGTTCGCTTCGAGGACCTCTTCGCGGCGTGCACTCAGGGCGTCGGCAACGTTGCGGAGGGCCTGATTCTTGATCGCGGAGGATAGCGTCGCCATCCTCCGCGCGGCCGCACGGGCCGCTATGCCGCTCGCCTCTAGCTCATCTACCGCGATCTGCATGGGATAATCACTGACTATTCGGTTCCGTACGGGAACCCCTATTGTCGCCGGCCAAGGGGCCTCGAGCCCATAAATTCCGGTGCCGTGCCCACCATTCTACATTAGGGGGCGGGTGGGTGCCCTACAGCACGACCATATTGTTGCGGTGGACGACCTCTTCGCCGAACTGTTGTTCCAGCACCTCGCCGATCCTGTCCGACCGCATCCCCTTGATACGGTTGACGTCTGTGGAACTGTAGTTTGCTATCCCGCAGGCAGCCTGGACCCGACGCGAGTCGACAATGGAGATGATGTCGCCGCGGTCGAAGGTGCCTATCACATCAGTCACTCCGGGCGGCAGCAGGCTCCTGTTCCGATCCCGAAGGGCGACGACCGCGCCGTCGTCTACCTGGATCTCGCCTCTCGTTGAGAGTCCGCTCAACATCCATCGCTTGCGGCTCTCCATCTTCGATCCTGGTGCGGGAAAGAGGGTTCCGATGGTGTCGCCCTGCGCCAGCTTGATCAGCACATCCGGCTCCCGTCCGCCGGCTATAACTACGGTTACTCCGGATGCGGTAGCCAGCTTGGCGGCATCAAGCTTGGTGGTCATGCCGCCGCGTCCCTTGCCATCCCAGGACGGCCCGGCAATCTCTCGGATGTCGTCTCCGGGAAGCTCCACAACGGGTATGAGCCGGGCGTCGGGGTCCACGTGCGGATCCTTTGTATAGAGTCCGCCTATCTCTCCCAGCAGCACCAGCAGGTCGGCGTCGACCAGGTTCGCGCACATCGCCGAAAGCGTATCGTTGTCCCCGAAGTTGTCCCCGGCCAGCTCCTCGACCGCGACCACGTCGTTCTCGTTAATGATGGGCACTACGCGACGCTCCAGGAGTGCCATCAGTGTGTTGCGTACGTTGAGGTAGCCCAGTCTGTCGCTGAGGTCACGGCGAGATAGCAGGGCCTGGGCCACGATAATGTCGTGCTTGCCGAAGAGCTGCTCGTAGACGTGCATAAGACGCCCCTGACCGACGGCGGCCAGGACCTGTCGGTCGGGCAGGCTCTTGCCGCCTTTCTGAACGTCCAGAACGTGCCGTCCAGCAGCGACTGCACCCGACGTGACCAGCAGGACATCAACCCGTTGCAGATGGAGCCGCGAGATCTGCTCGACCAGGGTCGCCATCAACTCGAGGTCGAGGCGCCCGACTTCCCCGGTCAGTAAGCCGCTGCCAGCCTTGACGACGACGCGGCGGTATCGGACGGAGGCGTTGTCGCTGGGATTCTTGGCGTTCTGCATCGTAATCAGGCTCAGGCGCCAGGCCACTGCGGGGTCGAAAGCGACATTATACCAACGGGGGTTCGTAGCTAACAAGGAACCCTCGCACCAGCGTATTGGCAGGACGTACGGGTGTTACAATGCAGCGCCAATCCGCCCGGAGGTCCTTTGAGATGCGAGACACCGACCGGGACGCGATGTAGGTCACCGTCGAGCATTGGAACGAGCTCGTGCCCATCCACGAGCGGTCCGACTTCTACGATGTCGCCGGTTTCAAGGCGGGCAAGTCCACTCTGATGCCCGTCGAGGTGGAGGAGGTCGGAGACGTGGCCGGGAAGAGCCTTCTGCACCTCCAGTGCCATTTCGGGCTGGACACGATGTCCTGGGCCAGACTGGGAGCGAAGGCGACGGGAGTGGACTTTTCCGAACCGGCCATCGCCCTGGCCCGGTCTCTGAGCGACGAGCTAGCAATCGACGTACGGTTCGTGCACTCCAACGTCTACGATCTGCCCGAAAACCTCGAGGGCCGGTTCGACATTGTGTTTACGTCGTACGGAGCGGTGAACTGGCTGCCCGATTTGGCCGGGTGGGCCAGGGTTGTCTCCCACTTCCTCAAGCCCGGAGGGACCTTCTACGTGATCGACGGCCACCCATTTACATGGGGGCTAGACGATGAGAACCCCGATGACATCATCATTCGGTATCCGTACTTCCGTTCCGACGAGCCGCTGAAGTTTGAGGCGGATGGCAAAGGCTCCTATGCTAACGAGACCGCAGTCGTTACCACAGCCACGCGCGAGTGGGCACATACTATGGGTGACATTCTGAACTTTCTAATATCTGCGGGGCTACAGATAGAGTTCCTGCACGAGTTCCCGTTCGTCTGCTGGGAGGCGCTTCCTATGATGCAGAAGGGAGAGGACGGCTGGTGGAGGCTGCCGGAGGGCCGTGAGTCGTTGCCGTTCTTGTTCTCGGTCAGGGCCTCGAATCGGGAGTAGGCCAGTACTGCTAGCGGACCGCCGTAGGGGCACGGCATGTCGTGCCCCTACGGGAGGAAGGCGACCCATACGAGGTTACCCGTCTTACCACGTGGGGTTGGTGTCCTGGGCGGCGTTGTTGGTAATGCGCACCTGGTCCTCACCCTTGGTGTTCATGATGAAGATCTCGCCATCCCCGTCCAGGTATGAGACGAAGGCTATCCTGTCGCCGTCCGGCGACCATACGGGTTGGTTGTCGGGGTCGTTGTTGTAGGTCAGCCGTATCTGCTCCACCCCGTTGGGATCGAGTGTGTATATCTCCGGGTTGACGTCACGCTCTGAGACGAACAGCAGCTTCTTGCCATTGGGCGACC
>JAQBTI010000196.1 GCA_027624995.1 Chloroflexota bacterium | reverse complement strand
CCCAAAATGAGGTTACTGACATAATCGCTCAACGCTAATCCCTGACCTTTTCCCTTGACAACGACACACCCTCACCTCAATCCTCTCCCGAAATGGGCTTTGCACCAAAAGTCGAATGCGTGGCGGTGGTTCGACAAGCTCACCACGAACGTAGGTTCAAATTCACCGTTCGCCCTGAGCCTGTCGAAGGGCAATTCACGTTACGCGGCACTTTTGGTGCAAAGCTCCCGAAATGGGAGAGGAGGTTTCCCGCCCCCCTTATGAGACGGGCTGGGCCCTACGCCCCTACCGTTCTCCCGAAGACACTCCACTTCTGACTCTTGAACGACATCTGACCACCTCCCTAATGTCATTCGGAGCCCCGCGAGGAATCCCGAGCCACGGCCTTCTCAGCGATCGTCGGAGTGAACGCTCAGGCCCTCGTCATGCTCCTCGTCCTCCGTCCCCTTCGAGATCGAATCCTCACACGCCTCTCACAAAAACCACTTGACAAGCACACCTGTTCTGTTCTATTCTTGTTCTAATAGTAACGCGACCGCATAATGGAGGCGACTATGAACAAGAACGAACGGCGAGCCAACATAGCCCAGATCCCCATGCCCGGCATGCCTGACCCGGCGTCGGAGAGCCACACCGCCAGTTGCTGCACCATCGAACCCGGCGCCGAGGTCCTGTACATCGGCAAGGTAGGCGGGGGACCCCGGTACGGCTCGCGCGGTATCGTCAAGATGGCCCTCCACCGCAAGGCGATCGTCGACATGGGCCTGGGCGGTACCTGGCACGTCCCATACTACTTCCTCGGTGTACCGAAAGCCGCCTGACGTGCGTCCAAATCACTCCACAACGTTCCACAGAGCACCCCACCCTGTTTCACCTACCGCGACGCTCCAGATAGCAAGCGGGACAAAACGGAACAGAACGGAACACCTTCCCGCGCGCGTGCGCGCAACCGGCATATTCAGATCGAGCCGCGACCCTCTGCTCCAGCTTGGGCCACAGCCCTGGATTGAGGGGCGGCTTAACCTGACCCGCACGGGGCGGGAGGGTGGCAACGGCGCCGGGGTGGGGAACCACTCGACCAAACAGCCAGGACAATCAAAGTCAAAGGAGTAACCATGTCACACCCCCAGGAGACCCAGGTCAAGGTGAGGGTGGTCGGAGTAGGCGGCGCCGGCGGCAACGCCATCGCCAGGATGGTGAAGAATAAGCTGCATGGCGTAGAGTACCTCGCCCTCAACACCGACGCTCAGGTGCTGCGCCGCAATAGGCAGGTCCCTAGTATCGCCATCGGACCCGGCCTGACACGGGGCATGGGATCAGGGGGACACCCCGACGTCGGACGCAAGGCGATCAAAGAGAGCTACGATCAGGTCTCCGAGGCCTTATCCGGCTCCGACATGGTCTTCGTCGCCGCCGGGATGGGAGGCGGCACCGGCACCGGGGCGGCCTCCACGGTCGCGGAGATAGCCCGCCGCTCGGGAGCGCTCACCGTGGGCGTCGTAACCATGCCGTTCTCGTTCGAAGGACCTACGCGGCGCGCTGTCGCCGAACAGGGCCTCCAGATGCTCGGCCAAAAGGTCGACACCCTCATCGCCGTCGAGAACGACCGGCTCCTGCCATCCCTTGAAGGCAAGGTCAAGCTGGACAAGGCCTTCCGACTCGCTGACGAGGTTCTCAGGCAGGGAGTCCAGGGGGTCTCCGACATCATTACGGTCCCAGGACTCATCAACGTCGACTTTGCCGACGTCAGGTCAGTCATGAGCAACGGCGGGCCGTCCTTCATGGCGATGGGCGAGGCAAAGGGCCCCCGCGCCGCCCTCGATGCCGCACGCGCGGCCCTCTCCAACCCACTCTTCGACGCACCCCTTGAAGGGGCCACGGGTATCCTGCTCAACGTAAAGGGTGGAAAGGACCTCACCCTAGGCCAGGTCCACGAGGTAGCGGACGCCATCCGCAAGGCCGGCAACCCCCGTGCCAACATCATGTTCGGAGTCGTTCAGGACCGATGGATGCGCAGCCGTGTTGAGGTCACCCTGGTGGCCACGGGCCTAACCACCGCCGCTTCTGCCGGCGCCATACCTCACTCATTCACGCCATCGATACCCGACGCCCTGCCGGACGAGGAGATGCGAATCCAGACCCCGTCATCCAACGGCCACGTCGCCGCATCCGCCATCGGAGGATTGAGGCTGTTGTAGAAACATCCTCTCCCTGAGAGAGGATTGAGGTGAGGGTTCCGCGCCTGCACTGAGGCGGCTGATGACACCTGGCAGGTCGACCGTTCGAAGCCCTTCAGCCGAAGAACCCGGCCTCGATTCGCCCTGATATGACGCTCGCCACCAGCTCCGGGCGCTGGATGGGCACGTCGTGGATACTGTCCTCCAACCAGACGGTCTCGCTCACAGGCAGCAGCTTGCGGGCGATCGATATCGCTTCCTCGCGATCGAACCCCATGGCCGCCTGCGGAATCTGCGCATTCGGCTGCCGGGCCGGCATGAGCAGCACCGGACAGCGGACACTTGCGTACAGCTTTGACGGCCGATGGTTCCAGAACGCCTCGATTATCTGGATGTGGTTCCGGCGACTGAGCCGCGCCCTGATCGTCCTGTCGTCGAGCACCTCGAAGTTGGAAAGGACGATCTGCTCGATCGTGTCTGTCATCTCGACAGCAAACGGCCGCGATCGGACCATACCGACGAAGTCGTCAATAGTAGTCCCCGTGAAGTCCGGAGGGGCCATCACCTTTTTGGCCTCCTCCAGGGTGGACCCGATCGAGCTCGATATCTCGATTGTCCCACCGTCCACCAGAGCGAGCCCGGACGCGGTCCCTGGATATGCCACGGCGTGCTCAAGTGCCACATCCCCGCCCCACGAGTGGCCGGCAATAACCGGCCTCTCCAGTCCCAGGGCTTGGATGAAACCGTGAAGATCGCTGCCTACGGTCGCGAAGTCGTAGCCTTCGTCGGGCTTATCACTCTCGCCGTGTCCCCGCTGGTCCAACGCCACTACCGCGTGGTCCTGACTGAGCAGCGGCGCGACCAGGTCCCAGATACGGCTGGTAGACGCCAGCCCGTGCAGAAGAACGATGGGACGGCCCGGGCCACCCCAGTCGCGATAGTGGAGTCGAAGCCCATTGACCTCGACGAACTCATCTTTCGGTCCGCTCATTCCGGTCACTTTTCGACCCTCGGAGCCGGCCCGACGATCTGCGGGTCCCACTCGGCCTCAGCGAGGTAGCCATCGGATGCGCGGTACTCGCCGCCGTCCGAAGTGCGTTCGAGCATCGAATAGTCGACAAGAAGTCGCCTTAGCTGCACATGGTCGATACCGAATGGATTGCGGTGCTGAATCAACAGGTTGATATCCTCCTCCGAATAGGCCACGTCCGGTTCCAGATGGGTGAGCAGGTAGTGAAGAGCGACGAGTCGCTGCTTCAGCTTCCGAGGCAAGTCCGTCGGTTCCCTGGTTGGGCGCCTCCACTGCTTCACCAGCGCGACATAGTCGTCGAGCGAAATCTCAGGCTTGAAGCGCACCTGTGTCATCGGGTGGAGGTGGTCAACGGATAGCGACGGCCATGCCCCAACGTCGGGCGGCTTGCGCTGGCCCTTGAGAAACCGCTCGAGCTCCTGGACCATGTCTTCGGGCATGGGGATGTCGTCCGTGGAGGCGTCCTCGGCGTCGTACCGTTGCTCCAACCGCTGGACGTATTCGGACACATCCGGCTCCTGGGCAATGGCCTCGGTCACGTCGGCCACCCCGGCGACGGCGGCGAGCCTCAACTCCTCGAGATCGACGTCGATGTCGATCAGGCTGCGCAGCCGAGTGAGCAGGGAGTGACTCACGGCCGGATTTGGAGAGTTGTTGACGTAGTGTGGCGAGTGTCCCCAGATACTGGCGTAGGCCAGGCCTCTGCCCTTGCACGCCTCCATGAAAGCAGTATGAATGCCGGTGGGTCCCTGGTAATGGGAGGTGCGCACGCCGAGCCACTCAGCCCTCTGCTCGAGCTCCGGAGTGCTCGCCCTGCCGGTTATCTTCGGCTCTCTCGTATGAGGGACTTCATCCAAGAGGGCTCCCATCGAAATGACCGTCTGGACCGCTCCTCGTTCCGCGATCGTCGTAAGAATCCGAGAGAAGGCCCTCCAGCGGAGGTTTGGCTCCGTTCCTACGTAAAGGATCAGCCTCCGCGACTCGTCCTCCGGCGCATAGTAGTAGAAATCGTTGGTCGGCCAGGTGACGATGCGTTCCCCGTTGTCGTCAAGCCGGGTGTATGGGCGGACCTCGGTGAAGTCGTAGAACTCTTCGGGGTCGATCTCGGCGAACTTCTTGGCCGGAAGGTTCTTTACCAGGTACTGCATGGCCCGGGTGGCCGCCTCGGCAGCGTCCGGCCAGCCCGCGAACGCGACAACCATCGTCGGGAACGTGGTCTTCAGCTCTTCGTGGACGATGAGACCTTCTATCACGCTCACCTCAACAGGGGGTCTAGGTGGAGTTTAGCATTGGCGCCCTGGCGTGCCAAGGCGGACAGGTCCCATCTGGCGGCCGCTAGGTGTAGCATTGGGGACCCATGCCGAATGGAATCGTTCTTACGACCCTGGAGTTCGTATCGGTCACCGTCAACGAGCGTACCGAGTGGACCTTCGTCGAGGTGCGCGATGACGGTGGGTTTTCCGCAGTCGTTGAGACGACCAGTGGCATTGACGTCAGCGGCGAGCTGTCCGACCTCATGGCTCGCGTCGCCGGTTGGGTGATCAAGGACGAGTCAAAGCTGGCGGAAATTGCGGGAGTAAACGACGATCAGGCGCGCAGGAGCATGCCCCTGGCCACCGCAGTTAGCGCTCTGAGAACGGCGATCGTGGACATCCAGGCGCAGCGAGCCGGGTTGTCGCTGACCCAGATCCTGCGCGGCCAACCGTCGGCCAGAATACAACTCTACGCAAACCTCAACCGAGCGCTGCTG
>JAQBTI010000195.1 GCA_027624995.1 Chloroflexota bacterium | reverse complement strand
TCGAGAAAGTCGACACCGGCCGCCTCGCAGGCTGCGGCGATCTTCTGAGAGCTGCCCGGCGCTATCGAGCTCATATCGATCACGACCGAGCCCCTGGAAGCCCCTTCGAGTACCCCGCCGGGGCCAAGGATGGCCGCCTCCGAGTCCGCCGAGTCCGGGACCATCGTGATAATCACCGGCGCCTTCTGGGCCACCTCTTTCGACGAAGACGCAGCAGTCGCGCCGTCGGTCACGATCTCCTCGACGGATGAGCCGACGACGTCATAAACGGTCAATGAATACCCGGCCTTCATCAGGTTTCGCGCCATGGGCCTCCCCATAATGCCAAGGCCGATGAAACCCACCTCTTTCGCAGCCATCTTGTCTCCTTTCTCTTTGGTCAGCGCAGCGGCGGCAGCGCCGCTATGTGGAATCTCAGAGTAGACGGAACGGCCCGTCCGACGACCATTATTCGTTAAGCGGCTGGCACGGTCAAGTTACTCCCGCGGTCAGGACAGGGGTGTATAATCGGCGCCGGTTGACGGACAGTAGCCGCGCGGTCTCCAGTGAGGCGCCGTATGGGCAGGTTTGTAACCTGCCCTCCCTCGAACAAAGGCGAGGCCTGTCCGAGACAAAGTACTGCGCCGTCGGCGCCACGATTGCCGGCAGAGCAAAGATCAGAAGCACGTTTGAGATACGAGAAGAAGCTACCGGCTCATAGTCGGCTGCAAGTCGAGAGAAAGGCAGAATGACCAAAGCCAAGGTTGTATTCATCCATGGCATTACACCTAAGCTCGCGGAGGTCATCGCCTCGCACACACCCGATAATATGACGACCGTGGTGGTGGACCGGGACGCTTCCGAGGATGAGCAGGTCGAGGAGGTCAAGGACGCCGATTTCCTCGTCATCTACACGCCGACCTTCTCCGACCGAGTCCTGCGAAGCGCAACCAAGGCACGACTCATACAGGTATTGTCCGCCGGGTACGACCGGCTAAACCTCCCGCTCATGGATGAGTTGGGAATCCCCTTCGCAAACAACGGAGGCGCCAACTCCTGGGCGGTGTCCGACCATGCGGTCCTTCTGATGCTATCGCTGTATCGCAAACTGGTTGTATCGGACCGGGCCACCCGAGATGGACGGTGGCTGGAGCCCATCGACGGGACGAACACGTTCGAGATGGCTGGAAAACTCGTGGGCATCCTGGGTATCGGCAGGATCGGCAAGCAGGTTGCCAAGCGGGTGCAGGGCTTCGACGCAAAGGTCCAGTACTACGACAAGTATCCGCTCCCAACCGAAACGGACGATGAGCTGAACGTATCGCCCGTGGCGCTCGACCGCCTCTTCCAGACCTCGGATATCATCACATGCCACACGGGGCTGACGTCGGAGACTCGGCACATCGTCAGCCGGGACCACATCGCCATGATGAAGGCCGGTGCTGTGCTGATCAATACAAGCCGAGGCGGCGTGGTTGACGAAACCGCTCTAATCGAAGCGCTTAAGGAAGGCCGCATCGCGGGGGCGGGGCTCGACGTGTTCGAGCAGGAGCCGGTCGATCCCAAGAACCCTCTCCTGACGATGGATAACGTCGTCGTCACCCCTCACGCTGCGGGCACGACCTGGGACACATGGTTTCGGCGCGCCGAGTTCGCCTACGAAAACCTTTCCCGCGTCTGGCGCGGTGAGGAGGCCTTGTCCGTCGTACGAGAATCCTCATGAGTGAGGGAGCCGAGGTCGACTCCATTCAGCCGGGCCGAATCGGACCCGCCGTACGACTGCGGCTTGAGGAGCGAGAAGAGTCGCTCTCACACTTCGCGGCGAAGTCCACGCGTGGCCGAGGCAGGACTATTCCGGAAGATCCGTCTCCACTTCGGACTGAGTACCAGCGCGACCGCGACCGGATCGTCCACGCCAAGGCGTTCCGGCGGCTCAAGCACAAGACTCAGGTCTTTATCGCGCCGCAGGGCGACCATTACGTTACCCGGCTGACTCACACCCTGGAGGTCTCCCAGATCGCCCGGACCATTTCGCGAGCGCTGGACCTCAACGAAGACCTGACCGAAGCTATCGCCTTGGGCCACGACCTCGGCCACACGCCGTTCGGGCACGTCGGAGAAGAGGCGCTCAACGCGCTCGATCCGCGAGGATTCCTGCACGCACAGCAGAGCTTGAGGACCGTGGAGCTTCTCGAAAAGGACGGCAAGGGGCTCAACCTGACCTGGGAGGTTCGCCGCGGTATCGTTTCGCACTCAAAGCCAAGGGGCGATTTCCTGGCGGGGGCCACGGATCACGTGACGCTCGAAGGACAGGTCGTTCGAATATCTGACGCCGTGGCCTATCTCAACCACGACGTGGCCGACGGATTCAGGGCCGGACTTCTTTCCCCCGGCGACCTGCCGGAGGTCGTTACCACCATCCTCGGAGACCGTCACTCGCAGCGGGTCGATACGATGGTCACCGACATCGTAGATAGCTCATGGGCGGCCACCGGGGCCGTCCCTGCCGAATCGGGACCGCCCCCGGTGATCACCATGGGCGCCCGAGTCCGAGATGCGGTCTACGCGCTGAGAGAGTTCATGTTCGAGCGGGTCTACAAGCCCGACGACACCGGTGGCGACGGAACGGCTGCGCGGCGTATCATCGAGTTGCTCTACGACCACTACCTGCACCACCCGGACGAGGTGCCACTAGAGTACCGCCTCGAAGGGACCGAGCCCGACCAGACCGTGTCGGACTACATCGCCGGAATGACCGACCACTTCGCGATTCGAGCAGCCGAGAAGATCGAGCCCGGCTCCGGCGGGAACTTCATGTCGAGGTTGCTATAATGCCGAATATGAACCCCACCGATAGAATGCGCTCACGATCCGTAGACAATTACGTCCGGCTAATACGAGAGCACCTCGAAGCGATGCAAAGGGACGTCCACGGCCTGGAGTACGCCCCTTGGAAGAGTGAGGTCGATAACCTCTGGAAGAGGACATTCGAGCAGATCAGCCACATGAGCGAGGCGCCTCAGAAGAGCGCGCTCGAGGTAGTCCGGGAGCCCTGGACCACCTACATCACTCACTACGGCATGCTTTAAACCGCCTAGCCAACCGGGCAATAGGAGCAAGGTTTGCTGAATGAGCAAGTGGGCAATGATAGCGAAGGGCAGGAGCCGGACTTCGCCCAGGCCCGGCGTAGCGCCTTAAAGGCTCACGATGTCGTTATCAAGCTGAAGGAGATGGGCCTGCCGGAGAGCCTGGACGCTGAGCTGGCGAGTCTGAGTACCGACCTCGGTGACCTCTGGGCGGCCAACAAGCTCCTGTCGGAACAGCTCGACCGGTTCCTGCAAGCGCCTCGTGACTGGGGCGAGGTCGGAGACCATATGGCCGATATCAGGTCCAGCGTCGATCACATCGCCTGGCACGTCAAGAGCGTCCGCAGCCCTCTAAACCGGATCACGCGACACGCCTACCGGACCGCCGGAGAGAACGGTAAGAGCGATTGAGCGTCGTCGACGACATAAAGTCGCGACTGGATATCGTCGAAACGGTCTCGTCGTACGCCGCCCTCAAGAAGTCGGGCAAATACCTGAAGGCCCTCTGCCCCTTCCATACCGAGAAGACACCTTCATTCATCGTAGACCCGGAGCGGCAGAGCTGGCGCTGCTTCGGGGCGTGCGCGACCGGCGGAGACGTCCTATCGTTCGTCTCGCAGGCAGAGCGTCTGGACTTCGGCGACACCCTCCGGCTGTTGGCGCAGAGGACGGGCGTCGAACTCTCGCAGCACGACGACCGTGACAAGAGCGAACCTCTATACCGCGTAAATCAGCTAGCCGTCAGGTTCTACATGGACGCCCTGGCGGAACCCCAGGGCAAGGGCGCGAGTGCCTATTTGAATGACCGCGGGGTGTCCGATGAGATGCGCAAGAGATTCGAGTTGGGGTTCAGCCCACAGGGTCGCGAGGCCCTCAAGTCTCATCTGCTTGCCCTGGGCATCTCCGAGGACGAGGCAGTCAGCGCCGGGGCACTCCGCCGAGACGACACGGGCGCCACCAGGGACTTTTTCTGGGGCCGGCTGATGTTCCCGATACACGACCGTCGGGGACGCGTCGCGGGCTTCGGCGGCAGGGCCCTCGACGACTCGAACCCGAAATACCTGAACACGTCCGCGACGTCGATCTTCGACAAGCGAGCGATCCTTTACGGCATGCACCTGGCAGCTGATAGCATCCGAGCCGAGCGCCGAGGCGTAATCGTCGAAGGCTACATGGACACTATCGCCGCGCACCAGTTCGGCTACACCAATGTGGTGGCTTCGATGGGGACCGCTTTGACGGAGCAACAGGTTGCCCAGCTCAGGCCGATGGCGCCGAACTTCGTGCTGGCCCTGGACCCGGACGCGGCGGGCCAGGAGGCGACGCTCCGCAGCCTGGAATCGGCCTGGCACCAGATCGGGCAGCGACGGTCGGCGATGATGAACTCCTCGGTCGGCGTCCTTCATCAGCGAGAGCCGGTCAACATCGGCATCGCGGCGCTGCCAGATGACAAAGACCCCGACGATCTCATCAGAAACGATGCCTCCGAGTGGGAGCGGCTGACATCGGAGGCCGTGCCGCTCTTAGACTACCTCATCCCGGCGTTGGCATCCCGATTCGACGTCAGCACCGGGCAGGGCAAAGCCCAGGCACTTGAGGCGCTTGCGCCGCTAATCGCCGCCGCCGAGCCCATGGAGCAAGAGTCGTACATTGCCAAGCTGGCGAAGGCGATCGACGCCGACGAAAGGGCCGTCAAGGCCAACATCCGCACGCTACTGAGGCGCGGCGCTCCGGGTAGAAGACGCACTGCCGGAGGTCCCAGGCCAAGCGAGATAGGCGCAGACTCTCTCCGGAGCCGTCCGGAGGACTCGCTGGAGGGCTACGCCCTATCACTATTGCTCAAAAGGCCGGAGCTGAGGGTGCGCGCAAGCGACTATAACCCGGAGAACTTCCACCGGAGCGAGTACCGCGAGCTATTTACGCAATGGCAAA
>JAQBTI010000194.1 GCA_027624995.1 Chloroflexota bacterium | reverse complement strand
TCAGGAAGAAGCTATCCCCCGAATCCAGGAGTTCCTGAGAGGGCCGCCGGTCCTCTCGGTTATTTCACGCCGTACCGATCGCGAAGACATCGTCGTGAGGCACCCGGGCTACGACATACGGGGCGCGGTCCGGGACCGCAACGTCGTGTTTCCCATCGACCGGCTGATCGAGCTAGAGACGGAAGGGGTCGTGGGGCAGGTTGCCGAAGAACACTACTCATTTGTCGGGGCCACCTCCCAGAAGAGGCTGCTTCTCGAAGCGCCGGCCTGGGCTGATCGCCTCAAAGCCGAGGAGGTCGACGTCGTGCTGCTGGTCGCCGCCTGACCAGTCTGTCACGTGTCCGTGGGACACACAGCCAGGACCCTAGAGGCGGCAGGCATTTCTACGGTATCGGTCTACATCCGCGCGTTCTTGCACCATGCGGGAAACCTGAATCTGCCTCGCACGCTCGCCACTCCGCACATCCTGGGCCGCACGATCGGGGCCCCGGGAGACGTCCGGAGACAGCGGGAGGTCGTCAAGGCCTCCCTCCGAATGTTGGAGACGGCGACGGAACCGGGCGCAGTCGAAGAGCTGCCCGCACCATACCGTCCCGTCCGGACCTACAGCTGAACCAGAATCACCCGGTTGGTCGGAGCAAATAGCCCGTTAGGAGGATGGGCGATTAGTCCATACCGACCTACACTAGCCTCATCCCGAAGTGCTTCATATTGGCTAGTGAGGAGTCCCGACATGTTGAAAGACCGACCAGGCATTTTTGAAATTGACAGAGACCCGGTGCGCTTGCCCCGGGGCTGGGCCGAGCAACTGTGGCAGCAGGTGAGGTACGAGAATCGGCATGTGATCGCCATGACTTCGGAGACGCCTGCTTTCCGCCCGTCCGGGCGGCCAGCTATCAAAGCTCTTCCAGGTCACGCCTCGCACAGCAACTCCGCACCCTAGCAGCTTCCAGGCGGACTGTTCGTTCGTGAACTAGGCTGTTTACGGAGCCTGCGCCAATCTTTACCGTTTCCGCCACCCTGAGTGGCGGGCGATTGACACGGTCCTTGGGCCCTCCTAGACTACCGGTCTGTAACCTGGTAGTTGAGGAGAGAGCCGCTGCGCACCAAACAGATGGGCCGCGATGGTCCCGAGGTTCCGGTGGTCTGCTTCGGCACCTGGCCACTCGGAGGGGCGTACGGGTCGGTCGAAGAAGCAGCGACCATCGCTACGATGCATGCTGCCTTGGACGCCGGGCTGACCTTTATCGATACGGCCGAGGGCTATATGAACGCCGAGGCCATCATCGGCAAGTCCATAAAAGGCCGGCGCGACGAGCTTTTCATCGCCACGAAGGTATCTCGCAACGACCACTCCACCGAGCACATCGAGTCGGCTTTAGAGAACAGCCTCAGGCTAATGGGCACGGACTATGTCGACCTCTACCAACTCCACCGGGCCACCGACCGGCCCATCGAAGACACGATGGAAGACCTGCTCCGGCTGAGGGACGCAGGCAAGCTCCGGTACATCGGGATCTCCAACTTCTCGACCGAAGAGATCTCCGCCGCCGCGAAGGCAGGCCCCGTCAAGAGCGGCCAGCCCCGCTATAACATGCTATTCAGAGAGACGGAGGACGACCTCCTACCGGCGTATCAGTCCAACGGCATAGGCGTGATGGCGCACTCGGTGCTGGCCAAGGGGTTACTGGGAGGGAGATACAAGCCCGGTTTTGTATTGTCGCCCGACGACGAGAGAGCAGCCTGGCCCGCTTTTCACGGAGAGTCGTTCCAGCAAACCTACGAGGTCACCGAGCGGCTGAAGGGCTGGGCCGTCGACCAGGGCCGTGATCTTGTGCAGCTGGCTGTCGCGTGGCCCGTCGCACACCCGGCCGTGTACACGAGTATCGTTGGCGCCAGGCGGCCCGGGGACATCAAGGTACTCGCCGAAGCCGGGGACTGGGTACTCAGTCCTCGAGACCTGGAGGAGATCGACGAGATCCAGGGCGAACACAGGCTGTACATCGATGACCAGCCCGCGGGCAGGGCCCGCGACGACTAAGCGCCCCTACGCAGAACGCGTCCCGGTCTCGCACCCGTGTGCACGCCACCATCCACCACCGCCGTCCCGTTGACGAAGACGTACGGGATCCCCACCGGGTACTGGTGAGGGTCTTCGAAGGTGGCGCGGTCGATGACCGTGTCCGGGTCGAACAAGACAATGTCAGCCACCCACCCCTCCGCGATGAGGCCCCTGTCCTTCAGCGTCAGGCGCTCCGCCGGCAGTCCGGTCATCTTCCGTACCGCGGCCTCCAGCGACAGTACCGACGGCTGTTCCCTAACATATCTGCCCAGCACCCGAGGGTACGTGCCGTAGAATCTCGGGTGGGGCTGGTCCACGGACTGGCGTCCAGTCGGCGAGATAGCATTACCGTCTGAGCCGATCATGGCGGCTTCGTGTCCCAGGAAGAACCGGATGTCGCTCTCCGTCCGGTTGTGCGCGACGATGGCGACCCGGTTGTCCTCCTCGTCCATGAGGTCGAGCATGGTGTCGTAAGGGTCCGCCTTGCGCTGCTTCGCGACCTCTCCGATAGACATGCCGACCAGACCCTGATTGGCATCCGTCGATATCTCCGACAGGACCAGCGACTCCCACACAAATGGCAAGCCTCGGAACCAGCCGTACTTCTCCAGGTCCTCGCGAGCACGCTGGCGCAGCTTCGGGTCCCTGAGCCGTTGCAACATAGACGGCACGCCGCCCTCCTGCAGCCACTCGGGCACAAGCTGGTCCAGCCCGGTACCTGCCGCCGTGTACGGGTACATGTCGTAGGTGACGTCCATCCCTTCCTCACGTGCCCTGTCTATCACTCCCACCATGCTAGGGCCGTCCCCGAAGTTGCGGCTATCGACGATCGCCATGTGGGAGTACTGGACCGGTACGCCGGCCCGGCGGCCGATCTCAACGCACTCCTCCACAGCCTTTACGTGCTCGTTAGCCCAGAGCCGCGCATGAGATACGTAGAAGGCGCCTTCGTAGGGGGATATCGCCTCCACCAGGGCCACCAGCTCGTCGGTGGTCGCATAGCTCGACGGCGCGAACGTCAGTCCGGTAGATAGGGCGAACGCGCCCTGCTCCACCGCCTCGGCCGCCAGGCTGCGCATGTCCCGCATCTCGTCGTCCGTAGGCGGACGATTCTCGCTCAGGCCGACGGCCGTCCGAATGGCGGCCTGCCCCACCTGCGGCGCGATGTTCAGGCTGATGCCCGTTCGGTGCTGCGCATCGGCCCAACCATCCAGGTCCGTCCAGTCCCACTCGGGGGTCCAGAAGGGCCAAGACAACTCCTGAAGCGCCGCATAGTCGGCGTTCTTGGAGACCGGGAACGGCGAGTGGGCGCAGTTGCCGGTCACCTCGGTCGTAACGCCCTGGTGAGCCTTGCTCTCTCCGCCTGGGTCCTCAAGCATCGTCGTATCCGAGTGACTGTGCATGTCGATAAAACCCGGGGCTACGACGAGCCCTTTCGCATCGATGGTGCGTGCGGCGGAAGCCTCCTCAAGGGAGCCCACCGCGACTATCTTGCCGCCTGAGATACCGACATCTGCAGCTCGGCGAGGGCCGCCCGTGCCATCGACTACCGTCCCGTCCTTGATAAGAAGATCGAATGCCATTTTTGCTTCCTCCGGATCAGTATTGGTCTAGCCGATGTCTGGATAGTTCAGCGGGTGCCCGGTCGCCCCGATCTCGTATTTGGTGATGTGCCACCTGCCGATATTCGCGCCCAGGAGCACGCTTCGGTCGCGGCCGCAGAATGCGATGTTGGTTGGCGCCGCGATCAAAGTCCCCTCGAAGTCCTCGGCAAGTACTTCAATCTGCCCGGCGGGCGACCTGCGGTAGATTACGTCGGGGCGGTACATCGACACGTACAGATTGCGGTCGGAGTCGAACGCCACCCCGTCGGGAACCGTCCTCGGGAACTCCTCGACCGTTTCGACCGGTCCGGCGCTGCCGTCGGCGTTGATCCCGATCCGGTCGACCCGGGGAGGGTTCACGCTCATCGCGACGTAGATATCGTCCCCGTCTGGACCAATGCATAGTCCGTTAGGAAACTCCCTGGCTCGCCGGTCCCAGACTTCTGTCTCGCCTCCCGGCGCGATCTTGTAGATCATGCCGTTGTCAGCGTGCCAGTCCCCGGAATCGCAGACATAGAGGTTCCCGTCTGCATCGAACGCCGGATAGTTGGGGAGCCGCAAAGGCTCCTCGGCCGTGCCGCTGGAGTACGTCGAGACCGCACCTCCCTGCGTTATCTTCATGACCGCCTTGTTTCCGGCATCGCACGCGTAGATGTTGTGCCTGGCGTCGAGTGCCATTCCCAACACGAAGCCCCCGGTGTCGGCGAACTGGACGACTTCCCCGCGCTCGATGTCGATCCTGTAGACCTGACCGGCCTCGCCCCCGGCGTATGCATAGCCGTCCAGGCCCCACGCGATACCCTCAGGGTGGTCGAGGCCCTCCACAAGCACCGATACCTGCGTGTCATTATTCAGAAGCGCCATTACTCCTCCAGCATGCCCTGCAAGGGTTAGTCACGACCGGGCACGATTCGCCGCTATTCGGGCTCTACCATGAACCCGTTGTTAAGGAATGCCCCGTCAATGGGGATCGCCGTCCCGTTAATATGATTGGCTTTATCGCTACAGAGGAAGAGCACGAGATCGGCGATCTCTTCGGGATACGCCTCCCTTCGGGCGGGCATCCTCTTGAGGCGTTGGGCCCGAAGCGATGGGTCTCTTTTATAGACCATCTCAGTCATCGGCGTCATTACCAGCCCCGGACAGACGGCATTGACGTTAATGTTGTAGTCGGCCCATTCCAGCGAAAGTACGCCGGCCAGGCCGATCAGCCCCGCTTTGGCCGGGCTGTAGGCTCCGCGCTCTGGGACGGGCGCCGTATCCGCGACAGACGACATGAACACTACCCTGCCGCCTTCGCCACGGTCGACCAGGTGCCTACCGACCCACTTGCTGAACAGGAACGCCCCTGTCAGGTGCGT
>JAQBTI010000193.1 GCA_027624995.1 Chloroflexota bacterium | reverse complement strand
CTTCGAGCCCGTTTGCTCAGAGGTAGGTTACACCGCCTGATTATTTACACACTTTTTGAGGGTACCTCTGACCTGAGCCAGGACGGACCTTTCCGAATCAACGGTGACTCTGGTCGAATCGCGTTCAGCCTGGCCGACCCCGCAGCCCTACTTCGCGGGCAGAGACAGCGCGAACTCGACTCCCCGCCCGACCCAATCGCTCAGGTCCTCGTCCGACTCCACTCCGTCCGGGCCGACGAATACCATGCCCTTCATGGACCGTCCCGTGAACTCCATCGGCCGTGCGTGCGGTTGCGCGAGCGCCTCCGAGTATCCATCGGGGCCGACCCGGACCAGCAGGTCCTCCTTCAACACGCCGCAGGACATGTTCCCGCGCAGCATGAACGAAAGGCCGCCGAACATCTTCTTCTCGACAACGTCGGTCCTTTCCTCAAGGAGGACTCTCACCCGCTCAGCCAGGCCCTCGTCATACGCCATGGATCGACCTCCGAAACAGAGTCGGTCGAGTGTAGCAACCGCGTCAGGGCCGGTCAACGATGACGAAGCGCAAGTTGCGGCCCCGCTGGGGCGGGTGTAAGCTCCGATGAGATGGACCCCAACGACGAAGGAGGCGAAGCGCAGTCACCGGGTGCCCTTGCGACCTCCGAAGCGTCGCCGGGCCAACGGACGGCCTCGACGCGGCCAAGTGTGGCGATCCCCGTTCAACGGGGCTTTCTGCAGACGTTCTCCTCGCTGAGGAACACCCCCTTCCTGTTCCTGTGGCTCGGCATGCTGGCCATGATGGGCAGCATCCAGATGCAGATGGTCGCACGGGGCTATCTCGTCTACGACATCACGGACTCTGCGACCTTGCTCGGCCTGGTATCCGCGGGTTCCGCGCTTCCCATCCTTGGCCTCTCGCTTGTCGGCGGTGCGATCGCCGACCGCGTCGAGCGCAAACGCGTAATCCAGATTACACAGATGCTCAACGCGACGATGGCCCTGCTGGTCGGCCTTGCTATCTTCGCCGACAAGATAGAGTGGTACCACCTGATGGCCGCGTCCGTCTTTCAGGGGGCCATATGGGCGTTCCTGATGCCCGCGCGGCAAGCGCTGATACCGCAGCTCGTAGGCAAGGAGCAGCTCTCCAACGCCATCGCTCTTAACGCTGCGGGCATGAGCCTCATGACCCTGCTATCCCCAGCGATCGCTGGAGTACTTTACGCCCAGACAGGTCCGGACGTCGTCTACTTCGTAATCGCCGCACTGTCCGGGCTGGCGCTCGTTCTGACCTCTCTGGTGCCGCGGAGCGGTGGCGGCCAGACAGGCCCCAGAGGCGCCATGATGGGCGACATAGTGGAGGGCCTGGTCTACATTCGGCGAAGTCCCGTAGTTATGGTCCTGCTGATCATAGGACTTGCGACGACTTTACTCGCCATGCCCATTCGATTCCTGATGCCGGTGCTCGTCGTCAGCATCTACAAGCTGGGCCCCGAATCGCTCGGCCTGCTCCTGACCGTGATGGGCCTAGGCTCCCTGGTAGGTACTCTGTTCATAGCGTGGGTGGGACGGTGGCGCCGAGGCATGATGCTGCTGGCCGGGACGCTTGCTTCCGGGGTGGCGTTGTTGCTGCTGGCGCTACTTCCTTTCTACGCGGTGGCCGTCGTCATCATGCTCCTTCTTGGACTCGGCGAGGCGGCGCGTCGAGCGCTCAACCAGGCACTAGTCATGGAAGAGGTCGAGGACCAGTATCGCGGCCGGGTGATGAGCGTATTCATGATGAACTTTGGACTGATGCCGCTGGGCGTTTTGCCCATGGGACTGATCGCCGACGCCTTTGGGGGCCAGGCGGCCGTCGGAACCCTCGGCGTACTGCTGCTGATCGTTACAGCGGTGTTGTGGGTCACACAGGGTCGGGTGCGGCGCCTGCAGTAGCCGACTGAAGAAGAGAGGATACAGATGCCAGGACCTAACCCCGATTTGCACGCCGACAGCCCGCTGGAGGTCATCGAGGCGAGGACCATTCTTCGCGACGACGCCATCCCACGTCGCAAAGCTGCCAGCCTGACCAGGCTCGACAGCGGTCGGCTGCTGATGGCCTTCAGCCAGTCGGCCGGACGGACCTCCCTCGAGAGTTCCCTGGTGCTCTCGCACTCGGACGACAGTGGGCATACCTGGTCCGAGCCGCGGACCGTCCACGACGTTCCGGGTTGGTCCTGCATCCACATGGGCGGCCTGGCGCGGTTCTCCGACGACTTCATTCGCCTGATACTCGGACGGGTGAAGATCGACCACTCTCTAGGTGGCGATGAGCCGTTCACCGACTGGTATATCGCCTCCATAGACTCTCGCGACGGCGGCGAGACCTGGACCGAGCCCGGCCCGGAGATCGATCTGTTCCCATACTGGACCGAGATGTACGGAGCCAGCAATCCGCACCCCCTTTCGGACGGCCGGTTCCTCTTCGCGGCCATGGGCACGATGGGCCGGGACCAGCAGTGGCACTCCGGCGTGACCTTCTGTGACCCAGCCGACGACTACAGCTTTTCGCAGCCGGTCACCATCGCCAACGACCCCGAGCGCAACTACAGCGACACCGACGTGGTCCGCCTGGGCGACGGGCGGCTGCTGGCCGTCGTGAGAGAGCACGTGCTTCGCAAGACCGTCTTTTCGCACTCCGAGGACGAAGGTAGGACCTGGAGTCCGATACGCTACACCGGCTTCAAGGGCTCGAACCTGAAGCTACTGAGACTTCTCTCGGGAGCCGTCGCGTGCGCATATCGCGACGAAGAGCCGAAACGACGAGGAGTCAGTCTCAGTATCACGAAGGACGGCGGCGAGACCTGGGACTGGGCCGGGCAGCTATACGCCGCGGACCCGTCAACCGCCCACAGGCCCGGCAGCCTCTGTGGTTACCCCGACATGCTGTACACCAGCGACGATGAGATCGCGGCCGTCCTGCACACCTACACCGACGAGTCAGACCGCGTCGACCTGCACTTCCTTAGACTCCGGGACCGGTCAGGCAGCTAGACGCTCACATCAGAGCAAGGCCAAGGAGTCGACCAGTTCTAGAGATTTCGTCCAAGACCGTTTTTCCCTACACGCTTGTCTACCTTCGGAGCGAGCATGAAGTGCTGTTGCTCAAGAAGCCGGCAGACAAATGGGGCAACCCCGAGACGTGGCTTGGCTTGGGAGGCAAAGTTGAACAGGCGAAGACCTCCCTTCCTCTGCAATTAAGGAAGTTGAGGAGGAATCGGGTCTGGCGATCAGATCGATAACGCTTCGGGGCACGCTGACCTACATAACCGAGAACCGGGCCGGTAACCTGTATATCTTTGTCGCAACCGAATTCGGAGGAGACTCGCTCGAACAGCCGCCGGAAGGAGTCTTGCAGTGGCACCAGATCAGTGAGCTGTCTGCCCTGGAAGAGCTGGCCCCTCATCAGGGCTTCTTCCTGCACCGGATCTTGAGTGACGATTCCTATTTCTATTCCGGCATCGCCGCCTACGATGGAATGGAACTCATACAGTACGCAGACAGTGACCGGTACTTCGCCGAAAGATCGGCATCTGTCCGCGCATAGCAAGTTCGAGTTGTTTCCGATGAGCACCGGCGACAGTTCCTAGACCCTATCCCACCCCTCCGGCAAGTTGGGAATCGCCCATGTCGGGTCGGGACGCCACTCAGGCCACGGATGGTCGAAGGGCGGCCTCCGCGCCTCCATATTCGAGATCACCCTGAGACCCTCCGCCCGAAGGTCTCGGGCGCGGCGCTCCGAGATAAAGCCCATCTCCTGAGCCTCGGCGAGGTGGTCCTCGTCCTTCCATCTCCAGGACTCCAAGTCCGGGCTGATTACAATATCCAGCTCCTGGACCATGCATTCCAGCCCGAACGCAGTGCGTCTCGCCGGCTCCTCGTGGTCTGCGCCGGGCGCTAGTAGTCGAAGGACGTGGGTCCGATCCCAGCGTACCTCCCTCACGGCCCAGCCTCCGACAGCACGCGCATGGAATCTGTGCCCGAAGTCGTCTAGCAACACTGCTGGGATCATACCTGGTGTACCCGGAGCAGTGTAGAGGGCCAGAAGGTCGGCAGTGTCCCGCACCACCGTCATTGGCAAGGCTGCCCATACCTCGCCTTTCCACACGGCCCTGAATAGAATCTGGTCGCCGTGAGACCATCAAGTGCCCATCGGACCCCTTAATTCCCGTGCGCGTCCCTGAGCATCTCGGCACCCCGGCACATCGAGGCCAGCTTCAGATACGCGTCGTCAAGACTCCTGCCACGTTGGACCGATGTGGCGAAGCCACAGTCCGGGTTGAGCACCAGGCGCTCCTTCTCGATGAACTCCAGCGCCTTCTCAGCCCGCCGCACGACAGTCTCAGGGCTCTCCACCTCCGGCGTCTTAGGTTCTATGACACCAAGGCCCAGGAGCTTATTTTTGGGGAACTCATCCAGCGATTGCAGGCCCTGCGCCGCCGGACTGTTGAACTCCATTGCGAGGCGGTCGACATCCATGCGCCGAACCGCGCTCGTCATCAGCTTTTCCGTGCCCGGCGTGACCCGGTACTCGTCGCCGTGGGCATGACAGAGGTGTACCGTCAGGAAGATGTCGTCGAGCCCGTCCGCTACCTCGTTGACGGTCTCAACCGAAAGATCCACAGCCGCCTCCAGCTCGGCCACGCCATCGTAACCGTAGGTGTAGGGATCGGCCAGTCTGGCCAGAAGCGGCTCGTCCAACTGGACTGCGTCGACCCTTAGCCTTGCCAGCGAGATGATCTCGTCCCTGATGATCGGAACACACGCCCGAACGAACGCCTCCCTCGTCGGATAGGCCGATTTGGAAAGCTCCGGATGCCACATGAGGTCGCCGATCGTGCGCGGCGTCGGCAGCGCGACGATGGTCTTGCGGTCCGTGTGGCGGCGCAAGAATTCCGCCTCCCTGAGCGCGATCGGACCCTTCGGCTCCAGCTTGTCAACCACGAACGCCTGCAGTGTCAGGGGGCCGCGCTTCACCTCCTGGCGCTCGAATCCACCAACGCCGTCGGC
>JAQBTI010000192.1 GCA_027624995.1 Chloroflexota bacterium | reverse complement strand
GCGGGAGAAGGCTAGAGCCCGCCCTGAGCCTGTCGAAGGGATGAGGGGGTCCGGGGCAGCGCCCGGGACCCCGGATAGCCTGGTCCGCTCCAAAGCCTTCGCATACATCACGGTCGCCGACTTTTTGGTGCGGTCGGCATACCAGATGGGCAAGACACCGCTGCTGCCCATCTTCGCGGCCGCGCTAGGGGCCGAGGCCGCCCTTCTCGGGTTCATCGTCTCCGTGTCCACTCTCACAGGCATGGTCCTCAAACCCTTCATAGGGGTGCTGTCCGACCGGTGGGGCCGCCGGGGATGGCTCATACTCGGCACAGTCTTCTTCGCCCTGATGCCCTTCCTGTACAGGTTCGTGGAAACGCCGGACCAGCTATTCGCGCTGCGCATCGTTCACGGACTGGCAACCGCGATATATGGACCGGTCACACTGGCCTACGTCGCCGAGCTTTCAAGGCAGCGCCGGGCCGAGAGGATGGCCTGGTTCGGTCTGGCCCGCAACGGTGGCTACATCGTCGGGCCCGCCGTCGCGGGGTGGATGCTTCTATCAATGGATCCTGTCTCAGTCTTCACGATAATCGGCCTCGTGAGCTCGCTGGCATTTCTGCCCATACTGCTGCTGCCTGAGAGCCGCGGCCGGGCCACGCGGCAGCATGGACCCCTGCTGCCGGAGGCGGTCAGGGCGCTTGTTTCAGGCGGCAAGACGCCCGCGGTGTGGCTGGCCGGAGGCCTCGAAGGGACCATGTACGTAGTCCTCTACGCAACCAAGGCATTCCTACCGCTGTTCGCCCTCTCCGTCGGATTCAACGTCGCGGTCGCCGGTACATTCTTCGCCGTGCAGGAAGCCGCGCACCTGGCACTGAATCCTATAGGCGGTAGACTCGGCGACCGGTTCGGTTACCTCACGACCGTTCCCGCAGGAATGGTCGTACTCGCCGCGGCGCTGCCGCTTCTGACATTGGTCGAGGGAGTCGCGTACCTCATGGGAGTGGCCGTTCTGATGGGCGCGGCCCAGGCACTGGTCTTCCCGTCCACGCTTGCTCTGGTATCGAACTCGGTGGGCGACCGCAATCTCGCAACAGGCCTCGGACTGCTGGGCACCCTCAAGAACGGCGGTAAGGTCGCCGGCCCGGCGATAGGTGGCCTGATGGTTCACTGGCTCGACTATGATCTGACCTTCCAGCTAATGGCAGCCGCCCTCTTGGCAAGCGCGATCGTGGTCAGGCTGCGACCCGGGTTGATCAGGAGAAGCCGACGGGGACCGGTCCCGGCCTAAAACGTGCGGCCGGAAAGTCCTGCGCACTCTTTGACCGGGCACCGGCCCGATGCTAAGATTAAGGTGCTTTCAGGCCTCTGTTGGGGAACGGAGCAAAGCGATGTCAGGTCACTCAAAATGGTCGACCATAAAGCACGGGAAGGCAGCCACCGATGGGCGGCGGAGTAAGCTCTTCACCAGGCTGACCAGGGAAATCATCGCGGCCGCCAGCCAGGGAGGCGGCGACACCGAATCCAATTTCCGCCTGCGCATGGCCGTCCAGCGGGCCAAAGACAACAACATGCCCAAGGACAACGTCGATCGCGCGATCAAGCGGGCGACGGATGACGGCGCCGACGGCATCCAGCTTGTGGAAGCGATCTACGAAGGCCACGGCCCAGGCGGTACCGCCATCCTGGTTCAGGCCCTGACGGACAACCGGAACCGCACCGTCTCCGAGGTCAGGTCGACCTTTAACAAGGCCGGCGGGAGCCTGTCGGAGGCCGGTTCAGTGGCCTGGCAGTTCCAGCCGAGAGGCGTCATAACCATTGAGGCGGACGAGGAGCAGGTCGACGATCTGACGCTTACGGCCATCGACGCTGGCGCCGAAGACTTCGAGTCCTTCGACTCGACTCTGAGCGTCTACTCAGCGCCGGAGTCCCTCGAGCTGCTCCGTACCGCCCTGGCGGAGCAAGGAGCGGAGATTAAGTCCTCGGAGCTTTCGATGGTGGCGACGAACACGGTGCCGCTGGACGAGAAGGCCGCGATGAGCGCGCTCAGGCTCCTCGACCAGCTCGAAGAGCTCGACGACATCCAGAAGGTGTTCTCTAACGCCGATTTCCCTGACGAGGTCCTGGAGCGCTACGGCAACGAGTAGCTTTTCATAAGCGGGTGCGACGCTCGTACTCTACGCCGTTGGCCATTCGTGACCACTCACCCAAGGGGCACTGATTGCGCATCCTAGGGATAGACCCGGGCACCTACCACATGGGTCTCGGCGTCGTGGACTCGGAAGGCTCAGACCTGAGCCTCGTCCACGTGACCGTCCTGAGTCCAAGAAAGGCCGACCCGCTGGCGGTCCGCCTCCACACCATGTACGAGGAGCTTCAGGTGCTGCTTCGCCAGTTCATGCCGGGGTCGGTGGCCATCGAACAGCCGTTTGTCTCTCGCAACGTCCGGGCAGCTATGGCCGTTGGGCAGGCGCAGGCTGTGGCGATGGTCGCGTGCGCCGGGCAGGGGCTGGACGTCACGGGGTACTCTCCCAGCCAGGTCAAGCAGGCGGTGACGGACTACGGCGCCAGCTCCAAGGAACAGGTGCAGGAGATGGTGCGCGCGCTCCTGGGACTCGACGAGATCCCCGAGCCCACCGACGCCGCCGACGCGCTGGCCGTCGCGATCTGCCACATCAACTCCAGCCGTGCCAGTGAGCTCGCCCTGCACGAATAGGCCCGAGGGAGGTCCGATTGGTCTCGTCGCTCGTTTCGTCCGTCAGAGGCATCCTCCAGGCCATGGGGCCCGATTGGGCGGACGTGGAAATCGGTGGGATTACTCTCCGAGTCAGCGTCCCCGGGTCGACGTTCCAACGAATCTCGGGCATCGGGCAGGAAGTGCGTCTCCTGACATCACTCCAAGTGCGGGAGGACAGCCTGACCCTGTACGGGTTCGTGACCGAAGAAGAGCGCTCGGCCTTCGAGGCGCTTATCGGAATCAGTGGCGTGGGCCCAAAGTTGGCGTTGAGCGTCCTTTCGCGACTGAGTCCTGAATCGCTGGCGTCAGCCGTGCAGGCCAGCGATACCACCATGCTCTCGACTGTGCAGGGCGTCGGCAAGAAGACCGCCGGCCGCATCGTGCTGGAGCTCAAGGGCAAGCTGCAAGGAGACTGGTCGGTGGCCTCGTCGAACCCGGAGGACGACGAAGTTCTGGATGCGCTGACCTCCCTGGGATACAGCGGCCAAGAGGCCCGCCGGGCCGTCGCGGCAATACCGGACGGTAGCTCGCTCAGCGTCGAGGAGAAGGTACGGCGCGTCCTTGAACAGATGGGCGCTGACTAGCCCGGGATGGCCTCGACCTACGACCAGTGGGCCGACATCTACGACTCCGTATACTCCTACGTCCGCGACGACATTCCGTTCTACGTCGATGAGGCCAAGCGGGCCGGCGGTACTGTACTAGAGCTGGGCTCCGGGACCGGTCGCGTGAGCTTTCCCATAGCCGAGGCCGGCGTGGACATCGTCGGTGTCGACTTTTCCCCGAGGATGCTCGATGTCGCCCGTGGCAAGCTGTCGGGCCTTTCAGACGGTAGCGGGTCCCTGTCATTCATCGAGGCTGACATGCAGGACTTTTCGTTGGTCGAAGAAAACGGACCTGGCAAATTCGACCTGGCGATCATCCCCTTTCGTGGGTTCCTATCGCTTCTCTCGGTGGCCGATCAGATCCGGACACTGGTCAACATCAAACGGCACCTGGCGCCTGGCGGATGGCTTGCCTTCAACATCTTCGTGCCCGACATCAACATGCTGGCCTCGGAGGGCGACATCGCGTACCACTTCCGGGACGTGACCGACCCCGTGAGCGGGACAAGGTGGGTACTGTGGCACCAGAGCAAGTGTGACAACTACAACCAAATCATCAACGCACGCACGATCGTCGAAGAGCTCGACGACCAGGGGGCCGTAGCCCGGAAGCTCTATCGAGACTTCCAGCTACGCTACGCGCACATTTGGGAGATGCACCACCTGCTGGGCCTGTGCGGCTACGAAATGGTGGACCTCTTCGGAGATTTCGAGCGGACGCCATTCGACGAGGACAGCAGTGAGATGGTCTGGATCGCAAAACCCCGGGAGTAGAGAGATAGCCGGAAGGAGCAAGCAGGTTGCTGAATTATGATGAACTGGCCCGATTGGAGAAGTTTCTCGATCCGTCCTGGATCGTGGTTGTGGCGACGATCGGGCGCGACGGCACCTTACGCCAAACTGGTACGTGTTCGAGGATGGAAGGATCGCGGTTTCGACGATCAAGGAGACGGTCAAGTACACGAACCTGTCACGGGATGGCAGGGTCTCCCTGTGCGTAAACACCGAGCCGAGGGCGAAAGAGTACGCGACGATCCTGGGCGAGGCAGAGATACTCGACGATGAGTCGATCTGGCCGATAACCCGCCACATAGTTGAGCGGTACATGCCGTCCGACAAGGTCGAGGAACGGATGGCGATGCTTCGCAAACAGAACCGTGTGATCGTCAGCGTGAAGCCAGACCGAGTGACGTTCAGGTAATGACTGCTGGAGACCTGAAACGTGGGCGTGGGCATTAGACGCAGGGTGATGGCGGCGACGTATGATCGGCTGGGCCGGTCAGCCGAGCCGAAGCTCGAGCGGTACCGGGAACGGACGGCGGGCCGGGCCACGGGAAAGGTGCTGGAGCTGGGCGGTGGGACCGGGGCAAACCTCTCGTTCTATAACCCTGAGGTCGAGCTGATCGTGGCTGAGCCCAATCCGCATATGGCGAAGCGACTACAGCAAAAGGCCGCCGATCTCGGCCGCAAGGTGACCATCGTACCGGACGGAAGCGAGAGCCTGCCATTCGCGGACGCCAGCTTCGACAGCGTCGTCTCCACTCTCGTGATGTGCTCAGTCAAAAACTTGGGCTTGACGCTCCAAGAGGCCCGCAGGGTCCTTAAGGTCGGCGGCACCTTCTACTTCTTCGAGCATGTCCTGGCGTCCGGCGGGATGCGGAGGAGGTACCAGAACTGGCTCAACCCTCCGTGGCGATTGCTCAACGGCGACTGCAACATCAACCGCGACATCCA
>JAQBTI010000191.1 GCA_027624995.1 Chloroflexota bacterium | reverse complement strand
GGCCATCGAGGCTATCGTTGAGGAGGTCGCCGCCTGATGTCGTTTACACACCTATTGACGTGACCTCTCGGCCGGACTGAAAATTCCTTGGGTCCGTCATTAACAGTCCCCCGGAACTCGACCACCTACAACGAAACCTAACGGAGTCCTGCCGACGCCAACTACTCGTACCTGAGCGCCTCGGCTGGCGCGGTGCGGCCAGCCTGACGCGACGGCAGGTACGTTGTGAGCAGCGAGAAGGCGTAGGCGCCAAGCACGATCACCGCTAACTTAGCCCACGGCACCACGAACTGGATATTCGGCTCGTCCGTCCGCGTGTCGGCGATTATGTTTACCGACACCCCCAACCCCAGGGCCACACCCCAACCGATGCCGACGATGGCGATGAACGATGATTCGGCAAGGAAGCTAAGCTGGACCATTCGTCTCGAGAATCCAATCGCCCGCATCACGCCTATCTGGTGGCGCCGTTCGACCACGGCGCGGGCGCTGATCACGCCCAGGGCGGCGATCCCCACGATCAAGCCCAGCGTCATGAAGCCGATCAGCAGGTTGAAGAACGACCGCTGAGACGCCTGGATGTCCTCAATCGTCTTCGAGACGTCTAGCGTTTCCAGCGCATGCTCAAAGAATGCGGCCTCTATCTTGTCCGCAGGGTCCACGGTCCCAGGCTCTACGTTGAAGAACATCTGTGTGGCGCCAACGTCGCGGGGGATCTCGGCCTTCAATGTGTTCGTGGACGTGAAGATACCGAACGGCAGCGGCCCCTGAGATGCGAAGTCGTCGAGTACGGCTATCACCTTGAGGTCGAATACCGCTCCACTCTTCAGGTCCTGGACCGTTATTAGGACGGGGTCCATCGTGTCGTTCTCCAGGAACAGGTCTTCGACGCCATCCAGTCCGAAGCTGTCCGACTGGATGGCGAAGTTGAAGTTGTTCCTCGTCGGGACTAGGAAGGCGTTCGCGACCGCCAGGCCGGGCTGCTCGCTCAGGTCTCTCCACACCCTCTCGCCGTCGAACCCCGAGTCCGAGACATACTCGGCCGTAGCGAGCTTGATTTGAAACTTGTTGGATTCCACGAAGTCGTCGTCGACCCCCGTGATCGAAGTGTCTCGATACGCCTCGTCCGTCTCCTCCGATAGGCGGGCCTCAGCCTCGAAAAAGGTCCTGAACGTGCCGACCGACCGCATGCCGTTTTCGCTGGAGACGAACGCCAGATCGGGGTTGGCATCCACGGCGGCGCTGAGGTCTGCCACCGGGTTCAGGTCGCTCTGGGCGAAAGCTATGACGTCGTAGCCGCCGCCGAGCCTCTCCTGGTCCTCGAACAGCTTGTTGAACCCCTCAATGAGAGTCAACATCACGACCACTGAGAAGATCACGACGGCAAACATCGCCACCGATAGGCCGGTCCGGAAACCGAACCGCAGCGGATAGGCGACGGCCGATTTCACGATCGGCGTCAGCGGCCTGATCCTGCCCAGCGTGTTGGTCAGCAGTCCCAGTATGGTCGGCGCGTTGTTTACCGTGACGAGTACGGCTCCCGTGACTACGAGAGCGCCGGAGAGGAAGAAGATCGAGAAGTCCTGGCTCCAGTCGTCCCTAATGTTGTTGTAGACGCTTGGAGGAAGCAGCCAGTAGACCAGCAGGAACAGCCCGGTTCCGGTCAGAACCCATCGCTGCGCCACACCACGCCATCTCAGTATCAGGGCGATGCCGACCGGTACCAGTGAGACTCCCAGTCCGAATAGTGTTGCCTGGGCCGACTGGTACCCGAGGATACCTACGAACACTCCGAACAGGAGGGCCACAACACCCCAGATGAGCGTTTTTATTCCCGCCGCACTCTGTGGCTCCGCGATGTCACGAATTGCCCGGACGATGTTCAGGCGGCTGGTCCGCCGCGACGCGAATATGACGGTTAGGTAGGTCACTATCGAGCCAATCAGGAATGAAGCCAGCACGCTCCGGAGTTCGACGTGGGCCGAGATAGAGAAATCCTCCGTCGGGTCATCGGAGAAGATTTCCCCCGAGGCGAGAATCAGCAGGTAGCCAAGGCCGATGCCTACGGCGGCGCCAACGACTGCTGAGCCGAGTCCGTAGATCGCCCCTTCCGCCACGAACTGGCGGACGAGATGCCGCCGCAGCATGCCAACCGCCCTGGCCATCCCCATCTCCCTTCTCCGCTCCGCCGCCAGCATCGAGAAGATCAGGAAGATCAGCAGCAGGCCTGCCCCTATCGAGAACAGACCGAACGTCGTGAAGAATGAGACGAAAAGGCTTCCGACCTGATTGGCCAGGTCGACCACGTCCTGCTTGAGGTCGAAGACCTCGAGGCCCGCGTTTGTCAGGGCTGGAAGTTCGCCGTATCGTTCGAGGATGTCGGACGTCAGCGACAGCCCTCCGAGCTCGTCGCCCCTGTTCGATAGCAGGACGAACGTGAGCCGGCCCTCTTGTCCGAGCTGCTCTTGGACCCGTGTCAGCGGCGCCATCAAGACCAGCTTCGTGTCGGTCCCCTTGGAGTACCATCCATCGACCACAGCCTTGACCGTTACATGGGCCAACTCTCCAGGGCCGAGCGGGACCCCGAGGACATCTCCTGCCTCCGCCCCTATCCGCTCGGCGCCCTCGCTATCGATGTAGACCTCGTTCGAGGCCAAAGTGGCAAGGTCCACGAGCCGGCCATCCAGATCCTTGACGGGTTCGAACTCAGCGGCCCGGGCCGGGTCCAGGCCGGTGTAGAGCGCCTCCACCTCGAACTGGCGAGTTCGCAGGTTGATCACGGCGGTGTCCTCGGCCAGGACGGGCAGCACGCCGTCTAAGTCTGGGTCGGCATCGAGCAGATGTACTATCTCTTCGAAGATGGACTCAGAGAACTGATCCGGCAGGGCCTGTCCCTCCCAGACATCGGAGTCCTCGTCGACTCTGATGAGCTCGTCCACACCCCGCAGGGACTCGATGGCCGACTGCTTGATGCTGAAAGTGATCGAGTCGCCGGTCGTGAAGGAAGAGGAGATGATGGCCGTAGCGAGCATCAGTCCTATCACGATCAGCATGCTTCTGGCCGGCCGCCTGAGAACGTTCCTGAGGGCCATTCTGACCAGGATGGGGTGTCGGAGAGCGATATAGATCAGGTATAGAGAGATGACCGCGAAAATGGACGCCAAGACGCCGACAACGGCCCCCATAGGCGCGCCGAATAGCTCGTCCATCTAGGACTGCCCTACTTCGTGCCCATCATCGACGATGTCCCCATCCCTCATGCTGATGAGACGATGTGTCCGCGCCGCCACTTCATCTGAGTGCGTCACCACCACGAACGTCTGGCCGTTCTCCCGGTTAAGTCGCGTCAGGAGGTCCATGATCTCTCCCGAGTTGGCACTGTCGAGGTTGCCCGTCGGCTCGTCCGCCCAGACGATCTCAGGCTCGTTCACCAGCGCCCTTGCGATTGTCACCCGCTGCTGCTGGCCTCCGGAAAGCTCTGTGGGGTAGTGTTTGGCCCAGTCGGAGAGGCCAACCGTTGCCAGTGCGGCGGCGGCCTTCCCCTTCGCCTCGTTCGCACTGGTACCCGAGACGAGAAGAGGCAACTCCACATTCTCTTGTGCAGTCAGCACTGGAAGAAGATTATAGGACTGGAAGATAAACCCCATCCGGGTAGCGCGGTAGCGTGTTTTGGCGTCGTCCGACATCTCCGCCAGATCGACTCCGCCGATCCGCACGGAACCGGAGTCGATGTCGTCGAGCCCCGATAGACAGTTGAGCAGGGTCGTCTTGCCCGAGCCGCTCGGGCCCATCACGGCCACCATCTCGCCAGCCTTGACCGCCACATTCACGCTGCGGAGTGCTTCCACCTTGACCCTGCCGGTATCGTAGGTCTTGCTGACCGATTCTCCGACGATGACGGGTGACGGGTCACCATTTTGCATTCGTTTCTCCCTAGACAGTCATTGCTTTGCGAGCCACCACAAATCGTAATCCGTAATAAGTGTCGCGGCAATCGTCTGCCGGGACTATTAGACTTCGGTCGAAAGTACGACCCACCGTCTCGGAGCGGCTCCTACTTGATAAAACCCCACTGGCGCAGCGTATCGAGCCATCTGCCGCGCAGCGGGTCGCCCTCGGCGTTCTCGATCCACTGCGGGTGACGGGCCAGTTGCGGGAACATGGCGGCAAGCCGGGCATCGGCCACCACCATCGACCGGACGGCGGCGTCCTCCCAGGCGTTCTTGGGGCGGGCGAAGTAGCCCAGCGTGCACATCCGCCGGTCCTTGCCGCCGCCGTAGCTGCCGTGCCAGGTGTGGTTGTCGAAGAGGACCACGTCGCCCGGCTCCGACTCGGCCGCGAAGGCCGGGACCTCCTCTACGCTCAGCCCGGACCCGTCCACTGTGCCCTCATTGGTCTCCTTCAGCGCGACCTTCCTGAGATCGGACAGCAACGGCTCTCTGTGCGAACCTGGAATGAGCCTCAGCGCTCCCGAGTTGCGGTCCAGCGGTTGCAGGTAGAAGCCGAACTTGATGCCCTTCCAGTCCGGTTGGACCACGTCTGGGTGCCACTCGGTCCGGTCACCGTCGAAGGAGTTCGCGTTTGAGAAGGAGCCAACGGCATCCTCACCCAGTATCTGTTGGGCGGCGCCGAAAAAGCGTTCGTCCTCCAGCAGAGAGGCGAGGAATGGCGTCTCGGGTCCCAGGTTTGACCAGTTGAGCTGCCCGCGTATGCCGGCTCCCTCCATGCCTTCCCGGGCCCGCGGCAAGGCCCACGTCGAAATCGGCGCCTGCCCTGTCGATTTCCGCGGGCGTGAGCAGCCTCCTCAACACCAGGAAGCCGAACACCTCGAACTGAGTCAACTGGGCCTCGGTAAGCATCTTGACCTCCATGCTGGAAACTCGCCTGACCTTGCCTTTGGAATCTCAACAGTATAGGAGACCGGAACGGACTAAGCCACAGAACAATGGAGGATGCGGCGGGGCCGAAATCGGCCTTGCTGGTGGACCTGGGCTAGGTCCACGGGCGCACAGTCACAGTACAGGTTGGGGCGTATGGAGAGGACCGGACAGCGTCGAT
>JAQBTI010000190.1 GCA_027624995.1 Chloroflexota bacterium | reverse complement strand
ACCAGCTTGCCTCGCCTTCGTTCAGTGCCCCGGTGACACCGGGTGTCGCACTTACTATATGAATCCAAGGAGGCTAACAAGCGATTGCTGCTGACGCCGAAGAAGGGGCAGGTACGCGCTTCGCGCTTGCGTGGGTGCGGGCGGCGCAGCAGAATCGCGAGACGTTAGAAGGCGCCAACCTACCGGGTTGAGTTGAGGTACCGAGAGGGCGTCAACACGAGCACGCCGAGAACGACCTGGCCCATGAACGGCCCAAAGTCCCTCAGGTCCCCGGTGATGAGGTGCGTGGCACCCGCCGCGACGGCACCTCCGAGAATGGGCCAGTCCTTCTCGCGAAGCTCAATGCCCTCTTGCAAGGCCGGGTCCAGAGTTCTCGCCGGCTCGACCTGAATTGGTTCCAAGAGTGCGTCGAGGCGACCGAGTTGGTCGACGGTGGCGAGATTGCTTCGGGCCTCAGCCACGGCGTATTCCGAGGTCACCAGCGTGACCCGCGGAGTGTTCCAGAGACGACGAACACCGGCATCTTCCCGATAGGCCGCCGAGAACAGGACGTTGGCGTCGAGGAAGAGTCGATCCACCGATCAGTCGTCCTCGGGTCTGTGATGCGGAATGGCCTCGGGGTCGAGGCCCAAGGCCCGCACTTCCGCGACGGCGCGAGCGTAGTCCCGAGCATCGACGGCGTTCGAGAGAATGAACTCCGCCTTCCGCTCCGGGCCGTAGAGCTCTAGAGCTATGGTCAGCGCGGGCCTGAGAAGGATCCCCTCAGGCGTTTCCTCGGCGATCAACTCAGACCCCTCTTCAATTCCGAAGATCTTCCGGAGCTTGGCCGGAATGACCAGAGTCCCCCGCTTTCCAACGCGCCCGGCTTCCTTGACTGGCATGCTGACCTCCTGATAGTCTGAATATCAGACACCGAGTCCGTGCGGTCAAGATCCCAGGGGCGTCGTGGCGCGCCTTCTAACAGGGGTTTGCTGCTGGCCGTTCGGCTTGCACCTCACGGCTCCGAGTCGGCATCATGCTCCTTCAGCAGAAACCCGAGTCGTTAGGCAGAATCCCGTGCTAGGGTGGTGGGGCAGGTCGCGGTGCGCGACATGAGCGACTCCTCCGAGAGGGGTGAAGCATCCCACCGCCGCAGGGCCTCGAGTTGAGCGGGCACGTCACGGGTCATCGAGTCGAGTGCGACGCCCTGTGCAGCGAGAAGCCCTTGATCCGGTTGGTCGAGCGCGTGCGTTCGGTCTTGAGGGTGAGCAGTTCGCGGTGGAGATGGCGAGCATCCTCAGCCCTTTGGGACGGCACGTAGACGACGGACCAGGCGTCGGACTCACCGTTGTGATAGCGGATGAGCATGGTGAGCAGCTTGAACTTGCGGCGGCCCGCGTTCTTTCGAACTACTCGGTGCCTCTGCCAAGGCCTCGCCCCCCCGCATAGCATCTGACACGGGTTGCCGTGTAGGTGACGGGCCACTCGCCTATCGGCTCGCGCTCCTTGTTAGCAGCCGGGCCGTGCAGCAGAATCGCGAGACGTTATGCGGAACCCAGCATCACTTGCGGGGATACGAACTCCTCAGTAATGTACAATTGTACAACTACTTGGAGATCGTGTGGACCTCACAGTAGACGCGTCCGTCATCATGGCGGTGATCCTGAATGAGCCGTCGAAGCTGCGACTCCTAAAGGCAACAAAGGGGGCGGAGCTACTTTCGGCGGCCTCGTTGCCCTGGGAGATCGGCAATGCGCTGTCGGCTCTCTTCCGGCGTCGGCGTATCGACCTAGCTCAGGGAGAGCTGGCCTTGGTGTCGTACCGTCAGATCCCGGTTCGTCTTCCTGCGGTTGACCTTGAGCCGTGTATCCGGTTGGCCGAACGGTATTCGATTTACGCCTACGACGCCTACGTTATCGAGTGCGCGCGCCGCTACCAAAGTCCACTCATCTCGTTGGATCGGCGTCAATGCGAAGTTGCCCGGTCGGAGGGCATTGAAACGGTGGAGGTGGAGCCATGAAGGTCTACACATACTCTGAGGCCCGGCGCTGGTTTGCTCGGGTTCTCGACGAAGCGCGCGAGGGCGGCGAGGTCCGCATCAAGCGTCGGGACGGGACGGAGTTCGCGGTTCGTCCGGTGTCGGCAAACACCTCGCCCCTCGATGTTCCCGGAGTTGATGCTGGCCTCAGACGTGAGGACATCATCGGCGCGATTCGCGAAGGTCGTGAACGAGATCCCGACCGCGGTTCCGCATAACAAGCGATTGCTACTTCTATGGGGAGAAAAGAGTCAACAGCGGGGTTGAGGACAAAGGGGAGCGAGCCGCGACGGGAAGGCGAAGCGGCTAAGGAGCAGAAGAGCGCTGGGGGCTTCGGAGAAGGGGTCGGAGGACTGGCCTCCGGACGAACTTCTATGCGTGCCGGACGTAGAGCATGCCGGACACCTGATGTTTCGTGCGCCGGAAGCGAACGGAGAAGCCAAGGGCGGGAGGTCTCCATCTGACAAGACGGTCACGACCGAGTCGTAGACCCGTAGCAATCACGGGAGGCCCCACCCAGCGCGATGTCATGGTGATCCCCGAGGGAGCAGGAGCTTCACGAGGAGGAAGCGATGGCGCCCTCAGGGAGTGAACCGGTCTCGAGGAACTTCCAGAGCTCGATGAGGGGTCGGCGCGCGACGGCCGATATGGTTGCATCCGTGCCTCGGTCAGAGGAGCGCGTGATTCTCGCGACCGGGCGTTTCGTCGGGGAAGGCTTTGACGACGCTCGTCTCGACACGCTGTTTCTAACGATGCCCTTCTCCTGGAAAGGGACGCTCGTCCAGTATGCGGGTCGCCTCCATCGACAACACAGTGGAAAGACCGACGTACGCATTATTGACTACGTCGATCGGGATGTGCCGATGCTCAGTCGGATGTTCGAGGAGCGCCAGAAAGGATATCAGTCTATGGGGTACGAGCTTGTAGGTGTCTCGGGTCTGGCGGATATCTCACGTGAACATGTGATCGAGTACGACGAAGAAGCTTTGAGGCTCTTCGATGACAATCCGCTCTGATCGGCGGTTCGAGACGGGTTGGTTTGAGCGTTGTGACAAGCGTTTGCTGCTGTCGCGGAAGACCATCATGGCTCGCGCCGGCGGCGCTCGGAACGCAGATTCGCCGCGCAGCAGAAACGCAGAACGTTGGGCGGCGCGATCAACGAGAGGATAGAGCCACCAATTCGCCGGGTGTCAGGACGCGCATGGTGGCGGCTGGAAACCCCTTCTTGTCCCGTGTCACGAGGTAGTCCACACCGGCTGATTCGGCGCAGACGGCCTGGACGGCGTCCTCGAAGTCCTTCCAGCCGAGGCCAAGCGCGTGTTTCAGCCCGTGGCCATCGACTGGGACCACCTCGAAGAGCTCGAGCATGTCGACCATGAGTCTTCTGCACTTGGCGCGACCCAACCGCTTCGCCGCGAGGTAGTAGAGCGTCGTGACGGAGTGGGCGGCCAAGTAGCCCACGAGTTCGCCCGCCTCGATCCTGCGGAAGAGGACTGCCGCTTCTTTGTAGTGGGGTTCCCTCTGGAAGAGCACGTCCAGCACGACGTTGAGGTCAAGCAGCACGCGACTCATTCGTACTTCTCGTCCAGGTACTCATAGTACTCGTCGATCGAACCTTCGGGTGCGAGAGCCCCAACTAACCGAGCCGTGATCGGAGCCGAGTCACCGTCCTCCTCCTCTAGAGCCGAGAGGAACTGGCTCACAAGTTCCGAAACAGATGTGTCGTTTCGCCGGGAGTAGCGCTTGGCCCGCTCGATTACTCTTCTTTCGACCGATAGCGTGAGTTTCGTCTTCGGCACGGCTTCTCCTACGTATTGTGTACCAATAGTATACGTATACCGCTCGCGGAGTTCCCGAAAGGGTGCGCCGCCCAACAAGCGATTGCTAATGACACGGGTTGGCTGTTGGGCGGGCGGGCCACTCGCCTTCAGCTCGCGCGCTGATCGAGGGAAGCTCGTCTCCAGTGCCGTCCCTTTGGTTGTTCCGAACTGCGCCGCAGAAAGGCATGCTTTCTCGGTGGCGTCGCGGTGCGGCAGAAGGATCCGAGTCGCCCTGATGCAAGAGAGTCCCGAGCCTGTTACCTCAAGCCCCGCCCTCGAGAAGGACGGGGTCATTTACCGCGACGCGGCCAGGAGTGACGGTCGAACCATACACGCCCAGGCACCCGTCTCGCTCAGTTGCTACTGTGCGCAAGACGGTTGGGTCGCGACGCGCCGTGGTAGGATCAATGTTGATGACCACGCATCGGCCGTCGCGCTTATCGACACGCATTCGCACGCTGCCGAGTCGCAGCATGCGCCCAACCCATTGGTCCTCAACGAACGGTAGGCCGGCGGTTGCTTCCACCAAGACGTTCGGCCGAAATCGCAGGGCGTCAAGCTGATGGCCAATCAACTCTCCGATTCTCGCGATCGTCTGCGTCGTGATCAGAGAGAGCGGGAATGTGTCGAAGGTGCCGCGGCCCTGTCTGATCGCCCTCGCTCCATCCACCCATAGCTCCTCAGCTAGTGCTGGATCGGTCACGTCGTAGTCAACGCCTGAGGGGGTCTGTACCGTCGTAGGTGACGTATCGGGTCGGCCAGGATCGACGAGCAGTGGACGATACGAGGCCATATCGGCACGATCTCGCAGGGTGAGCCACGGAAACCCGTTATGTGAGTTGGCATCGCGAATGAACGCCCATCGCCGATCACCGACGACGCCATCCCATGAGATGTCGGCCTCGGGCAGCACTTCGGCTCCCATCGATTTCACCGGGTACCGCCACAATCCGACCACACGCCCGACGTCCACAGCGTCATTCATCGCGGACCACCCTGAGCAGAGCGAGCGCCCTTGTCCTCCGAACCGCATTCGAGCGTGACGGACGTATGTCCGCTGCAGCGCCTCTCGAATTGGGCCGGGCACCGCGCGCGCAGCGCCCTAGGAGTCGTTCCACAGAATTAGGCGGATGATTGACTCGGTCGTCAAGGTCGACGACCGAGGGTGCGTCCAGCCGCCCAAGTACGATGGCGTTGCTGGCATTGGCGTCGTCCCGCCATGATTAC
>JAQBTI010000189.1 GCA_027624995.1 Chloroflexota bacterium | reverse complement strand
ACGCCTTTCAACTCCTTGCCACCGAGGTCGGTCCCGGCCTGCAGCGACGAGATGGCTCGAAGCAGGCCGACGGCATCGAGGTCGAAGACCGGCTTTGCGTCGGGGTGATCGCCGTTCTTTGGCGGGTCGCCGCTCATGCACAGAACATTGGACGCGCCCAGCGCGTGGGCGGCCAGCAGGTCCCCTTGAAGAGCGATCCTGTTCCTGTCGCGGCAGGTAATCTGCAGGATGGACTCGATACCCAAGTCGGCCAGCAGATGGGCCACCGCGAGGGGTGACATCGCCATACGAGAGCTGTGCGAGTCCGTGAGGTTGAACGCGTCGACCATTTCCTTCAAGGAATTGGCCTTTTCCAGCAAAGGCGCAAGGTCCGTGCCCTTGGGCGGGTTCAGCTCGGCCGTGACCAGGAATCGGTCGGACTCTAGGGCCTCGAAAAACCGGCTCATTCACTCCTCCGGATGGCCATAGGCTGGACCGTGGACATTATAGTCGGCGGCTCCTTCCAAAGGAAGTTACCGTGACTGTCGTTCGGTCTATAATTGGCTCGGGGAACAGGACGGGCCTCGACCGAGAGAAGGAGTGAGATGTGACTGCGACCTTGATAGACGGTGCCGGCATTGCCGCGGACGTTAGACGGGAGGTCGCTGAGGGCGTGGCAGACCTGAAGTCAACACACGGCGTGACCCCAGGGCTGGTAGCGGTGCTCGTGGGCGTTGATCCGGCCTCAGCGGTATACGTCCGCAACAAGGAGCGGGCCGCAACCGAGGCGGGCATGCGTTCCGAGGTACGGAGGTTGGCGGCGGACACCACGCGGGAGCGGCTCCTGGAGGAGCTGGCCGGACTGAACGTCGACGACTCGGTTCACGGGTATATCACACAACTACCTCTTCCCTCACACATAGACGAAGACGAGGTGATCGAGGCCATCAGTCCGGAAAAGGACGTCGATGGACTGAACCCGGTCAATATCGGACGGTTGGTGGCGGGCCGCCCCGTGTTCGTGCCGGCGACGCCGGCCGGAATCCAGGAGATGCTCATGAGGAGCGGCCACGACCCTGAGAGCAAGCACGTCGTGGTCTGCGGACGCAGCAACATCGTCGGCAAGCCGGTCGCCAACCTGCTGATTCAGCGGTCGGTCGGCGCCAACGCCACCGTCACCGTGTGCCACACCCGCACACGCGACCTGCCGGAGATTACCCGACAGGCGGACATACTCATCGCCGCTATAGGCCAGCCTCGCTACGTGACGGCTGACATGGTAAGCGATGGGGTCGTCGTGATAGACGTGGGAATCAATCGAATCGATGCGCCGGAGAGGAAGCGAGGCTATCGCCTCGTCGGTGACGTCGATTTCGATGCGGTATCGGAGAAGGCCGCCGCTATAACCCCCGTCCCCGGTGGCGTAGGCCCCATGACCATCGCGATGCTACTGCAGAGTACCTTGAAGGCTGCGCGGATGTCGTTGGACCTGGCGTGAGCCTTTGAAAGTCCCTTCCCCCCGAGGGGGCGCTGCACCTAAAATCCCTTTTGAACCAAAGTTGGTTGACTGGATCAGAAAACAGGGACGCCGGTGTTAGAAGCACCGACGCCCCCTAAACCACAGTAGAGGTACACACTCCACCATGACCTCGCTTGATGCTACTCCCACTACCATCTATCCGCAAGATTGGCCTAGTTACAACCTTGCACAGCAGAGCAGCGAATGACTGTTCCCGATCCTTGTCCTTCTCCGCGGACTAGTCCGCCAGGAAGTCGTGCACGATCTCGGCGTAGCCCTCAGTGAACTCCAGTTCCTGATAGTAGGCCCCGTAGTACTCCAGCGGCTTGAAATCAGATAGGTCGAAGGTCGGGACCGGGTTGAACTCCACTACGCCGTCGCCCGCCCGACATACATGGACCTTGGCGTCCGAGACGACGTTGGACCCGTCGATGATCTGCATAACGTCCACACCGTCGCCCGAGGCCTTGGGGATGACCTTCAGCCGCCACGACGGCCCCTCGCCCGGGATTTCCGAAGGGTCTGCCTCACGGTGCATCGTCGAACGAATGGTCAGAGCCGACGTGCCGGCCAGCCTGCTTTCCGTGTACATCACTCGTTCGTCCATCTCGACCCTCATGTCCGCGAACACCTTGGGCGTGCCGTATATCTCACGGCCCGCCGGGATGCTCGACCGCGAGTCGAGGTAGGCGATTGGCGCAAACGAGCCCTTCTGGCCCTTGTATGTACAGCTTACGGAGAGCGCGCTTTCGAGGAAAGCGCCGTAGCTACTGCACCAACCGACGGACAGCCCGGTCGCCACGCATAGTCCATCTGCCGAAGGCTCGAAGCACTCGGGCAGTATGCGGTCTATGGCCGATAGGTCGGCACGGAAAAAGACCTGCTGGATGCGTACGTCCCGATAGCGCGCGGGTGGCATCGGGTAGTACGGCGAGTAGGCGGGCATCGTCACGATCTCGTTCAACGGAATCGCCATCGAATCACCTCCGAAGGGCGCTGTAACAGACTGCTTGACTCGCGGCTAGTATACGCGCCGGGTAGGCAGGTAACGAGAGGAAGACGATTTCCGCCACGACCGGCCTGCCGGCTCCGAGCTGTACCTCGATCAGGTCGAAGAGCGCGATCAAGCTTGCGTATCCGACCTTCCTCGACCGCGCTCGCGAGCATTCCAGTCCATCGTGTCGAACAGGGACTTCTTGATCGCGTCCTTGGTGATCGGCGTCAGGCCAACATTCTCAGCAATTCGTGTCGCGAGCGTTGTCTTGCCGGAGCACGGCGCCCCGGTGACGACCAGCAAGAGCGGCTGTGACATTGGACGCCGGTCCGTCGTCGCTGTTCCTAATCGTTAGGCTTCTACCCCGGCGGTCAACAACGGATTGACGACCAACTCTTCGAGCTTTTCACTGGAGCCAATGTCATAGAGTGGCACGACGAACGTTTCATTTCCTTTTAGGTTGGCATAGTCCTTGAGCCTGGATGGTCCGCCATTGCGCCAGCCCTTCAACGAGCCATGAGGGCTGGTCATAAACCAGTACTTGCACATCCAGTAGTCATAGAAGTTCCCTATCGCGCCTAAGTCCACAGGCTCAGCGTAGAGAAGCCGCCCCGCTGAGATAAGCGGTTCGTCCACCTCGGTCTTCATGCTGGTATCAACATCTGAGGCGAAGTGGATGCTGACGAACAAGACGCGATCGACGACGGTATCTTCTCCCTCTCGTGGCCTCGGCACATAAAACCGAGCCGCCCAGCGTGGGTACCAACGGAAGGGGGAGTTTAGAGATATTGACATCTCTGCTGGAGCCGAGCTGTGGCCCGGCTCCCACCCGCGCTCGCCCATGAGCCGGTCTGCATCCATCAGCAGCAGCTGGCTAAGCTTGTAGAGCTTCGCCAAGGACTCGAACATGGACTTCGTGGGGCTGGATTGTGTCTCAACCATTGGCTGTCACCTCATAGACGTACTCGCGCAGCGTGAGGCCGGGGTCGGGGATGTCCGGCCAGAGATAGTTCGATCGCTCTATTTGATAGAACTCGAAATCGGTCGGAGAGAACCGTTGAGTCACCCGTTCGACGCCGGAGAACATGAACAGCCCTTTCCGGGCCAGCAGGGCAAGCATGTCTTCGAGCACCGCGTGGCGTCCCGGGTCTGTCTCGTCGGTCATGGCGTGTTCCAGAATTGACGGGAACTGTCTCCAAGAGGTCCAGAATATCTCGGCCTTCTCTTCTCGTTTGGCGGTTAACTCTGCCAGCCCGGCAAGGATATCCGCTCTCGGCATTGCCATTTCCGCGGTCACGAATATCAGCGTCCTTGAACCAATAATCGTGGCCGCGTCCAATCCGAAGATCGGACCAGTAACGGCCCTCAATGCGTCCAGTTCTCTGGCAAGCTGATGCCTCGGGTCTTCTCCCTCATCTTCCTCACTGGAAATGCCCGAGTGGTACTTCGCCTCGATCATTACGAGGTGCATGCGTCCTTGGTCGTCTTCCAGACCGAGTAGGACATCGGGCTCACACGAACTCCGACCTTTGAAGTTAAGCCACGGCCAAAAGAGTGAGTGGACCTTCGAGATGCCTGGGGTCAGCTTGAACTCCCGCCCTTGAACCGAGCGGGCCGTGCGCAGGAAGGGCAGCAGACCCGTCTGGGGTGGTAGGTACCGCAGGCAGCCGAACACGTCTGAGGTGAGCAGGTCCTCCATCCGTTCGGAGATGTTCGAGTCTGATATCTTGCCGTGTATCTCTGCAACGGTCATAGCGAATCCCCGCACTTGGCCCGCTGTCTGGCCCCGCCCACTTTTCTAACTAAGCCTCCGTTGAGCCGCCGGCGCCGGTGGCCCATGCGCCGAGGGCCATGTAGCCGCCGTCGACGTTTACGTACTCGCCAGTCATGAACGAGGCCTTGTCGCTGGCCAGGAACAGGACGGCGTTAGCGATGTCTTTGCCCGTCCCAATCCGTCCGATAGGATGGGCCTCGCCCCACTTTCTTAGCGTGTCCTCGATCGGGCCCGGCTCCAGGGCCGCCAGCGTACGGACCATCTCCGTGTCGATGCTCCCCGGGTTGACCGCCAGCACCCTGATGTTCTCCGGTGCATAGTCCAGGGCCATCTGGCGGGTCAGAGAAAGTATGCCGCCCTTGCTGGCCGCGTAGGCCGGCACCAGGGGTTGCGACTGAAGGCCCTGCACACTGGAGATGTTTATGATCGCGCCGCCGCCGCGCTTCCTGATCTCTGGTATCGAGTACTTGGCCATCAGGAAGTGGCTCTTCAGATTTACGCTGAGGATCCGGTCCCACATCTCCTCGGAGGTGTCCTCCGCTCTCGTGTAGGACGCCGGGCCTTGGACGCCGACGTTGTTGACAAGGACGTCGACTGCGCCGAAGGCCGAGACGGTCTCGTCAACCGCCCGGCGACACTCATCTGCGCGGCCCAGGTCCGCCTCGACGAATACTGCCGACCCGCCCGCGGCCTCTATGCTTGAGACTCGGGCGTGGCCCGCATCGGCGTTGATGTCCACCACGGCCACCTTCGCGCCCTCTCTGGCGAACTCGGCTGAGATGTCGCCTCCCATCCCCAGCGCGCCGCCTGTGACGATTGCCACCT
>JAQBTI010000188.1 GCA_027624995.1 Chloroflexota bacterium | reverse complement strand
CTGCGTATTCTGCGTGGCGGACTTGTGCAGCGGAGACGTGACGACAACTACCGGCTTGGTCGTCTCCACGGTGGCACTCCCCGTCCGGGTCCCGGCGGGGTCTCCGTCCGAGTAGCTGATCGTTATGATGGAGCCGCTGACCGTCGAAATCGTCGGCCGGTTGGCCCACTGGGGGAACAGGCTGGCCGGGAATGCCGTCAGCGCGTCGGTCTTGTCCCCGTCGCCATTGAGGTCGCGGTTGTACTTGGCCTCGAACAGGCGGGCCGCCACAGCCGTGCTCGTGGTCGCCCCGTCACCGTCCAGGTCGATGGTGAGGGTGACTTCGTTGTAGGTACCAGTGGTCAAAACGTCTGTCTGGTCGGCGTCCCCGTTGAGGTCCGCGCCATAGAAAGACTCGTGAAGGCCGCCCAGCAGGGAGGTGTCCGTAGTGTCGCCGTCCCCGTTGATGTCCACCTTGTCAGTCGCGTCGACCCTGCCGTCCAGGTTCGTGTCCACGATGCCGGTCTGGAAGTCCTCGGTGAATGCCGAGTTCGGGTCGGTGCCACTTCCGGTCTTGAAGGTAGCCTCGTATACACCGGTGGCCGCAGCGGTCTCGCGCACCGCCAGGCTAAACCCGATGGTATCGGCGCTGCTGATAACCTTTACGTTCTCGTTGGTAATCTTGGCGGCCTTGTAGACGAGCTTGAACGACCGCCCGTCGCCGGCATCTCCCAGCCCGGCATTACCGTTAAGGTCTACGTTCGTCTGTGCTGCCGTTGGCGCCACCAATGCCTGAAGTGTGACCAGCCCTTCAAAGTTGGCGAGAGTGTAGACCTTGGCGTGGGTGCTGACGGTCGTTCCATCCGCGTTCGTGACCGTCACGTCGGCCGAGTTGACGATCCCGTCCCCGTTACTGTCAAGGATAGGGAACGAGCTTACGCGCACCGTCAAGAAGTTGTCGGGACCCAGTGCGACCCCCAGTGCGACATTTGCCTTTGAGCGGAACTGGCCGTTTGTATCGATGACGTACTGGTAGTCGTCAACGATGTTATTGAGGTCTTCGTCAGTTCCGGCGAAAGCCCTCTCGGGCACCGCGTCCTGGTTGACATCGTTTACAGTCGATGCCAGGTTCGGACCGTCACTGATGTTCAGGGCGACGTCCAAGTCCTTGTCGTTAAGGGTTACCTTGAGGGTGCCCCCTGGAGTGGTTATGAACGGCTTGTCCAGGGTCACTGATCCCGCCACCGCCCCGATGGCCGGAATCACGCCGAATGCCAACAAAAGCATCATGGCGGCTGAGGAACCTACTAGCAAGCGAATTGCTGTCTTCACGATATGCCTACCCCCTTAAGTAAGTGCGGTTCGAATTACCGAGCGATCCTTGTTCCCGATTCGTTCCCGATTCACAACAAACCACTCCCGTGGTGACCCTCACCAGGGAGTGGTCCTCGCTTTCCTTGCCGAGACCGTATGATTTGTACACCACCGCTATTCCTTTGTCAAGGGAGCCTTGGGACCTTCACCGCGCAAAGCTCGGGTGGCTCCGCGCCTAGGCGCCAGGCCCCCCGATCGGTCCGTAGCCCCTGTCCCCGGCCATCGGCCCTACAAGCTACCGAGGCCGACCTCCTCCAAAGTCAGCGAAACTATATAGGACTGCTTCGCGCCTTGTCAATAAGTTAGGGCCACAGTCTCACACTATTTCCATCGGCCCGCGGGAGCCTTGCCGCCAAAGCCTCCGGCCTTGGCGGCGCCTTCCTAGATCTCTTTACCCAAAGTGGCAAGGAACTCCGCGTTATTCTTGGTCTTGGCGAGGCGCTCGAGCACCTTCTGGGTCGCCTCCGACGACTTCATGGCGTCCGAGGTAACCATCCCGACCATCCGCCTCAATAGCCACACCTGCTTTAGCGTTTCCTCGTCGAGCAGCAGCTCCTCGCGTCGAGTACCGCTCCGGTCGATGTCGATGGCCGGGAAGATGCGCCGCTCGGAAAGCTTGCGGTCAAGATGCACCTCCATGTTGCCGGTACCCTTGAACTCCTCGTAGATCACCTCGTCCATCCGGCTACCGGTGTCGATCAGGCAAGCGGCCAGTATCGTCAGGCTGCCGCCCTCTTCAGTGTTGCGCGCCGCCCCGAAGAACTTCTTTGGAGGATAGAGTGCTATCGGGTCGATGCCTCCCGAAAGCGTCCTACCGCTGGTCGGGACCGCCAAGTTGTAGGCACGGGTCAAGCGTGTGATGCTGTCAAGCAAGATTGCCACATCTCTTCCCGTCTCGACCATCCGCTTGGCTCGCTCGAGAACCAGTTCGGCTACGCGGCAGTGGTCTTCCACCGGCTCGTCGAACGTCGAACTGTAAACCTCGCCTTTTATGGAGCGTTTGATGTCCGTGACCTCTTCAGGCCGTTCCCCGATCAGCGCGACCATTATCTGAATGTCGGGAGCGTTGGCCGTGATGCCGTTGGCGATATCCTTCAGCAGCGTCGTCTTCCCGGCCTTGGGCGGCGAGACTATTAGTCCCCGCTGTCCTCGTCCGATCGGCGCCAGGAGGTCGATCAGGCGTGCCGACAACTGGGTCTTCGTGGTCTCCATCACGATCTGCTCTGTCGGGAAGATCGGCGTCAGTTTCTCGAAGTTGGGACGCCTGCGGGACTGTTCAGGATCGAGGCCGTTGACCGTCTCCACCCTGACCAGGCCAAAATACCTCTCGCCGTCCTTGGGCGGCCTCACTTGGCCCGAGATTTCGTCCCCGGACCTCAGCCCGAAGCGGCGTATCTGGGACTGGGAGACGTACACGTCCCCACCGCTCGAGTTCCCGTCCTGTCGGAGGAAACCGTACCCCTCGCTGACGATGGCCAAGATGCCGCCCGCCGCAAGGTTCCCCTCGCGGTCGGTCACAGACTGGAGTACTTTTGTCAGCAACTCCTGCCTTCTGGGCGTTGAGCCATTGTCCACGATGCCGAGTTCGACGGCCATCTCTAGGAGGTCTTCGTTGGTCTTCCCTTGTATTTCAGCTAAGTTCATCAACATGCTCCGGGTAGTGTGGTAATTGCGGTCCCGATCCGATCTCGGTAGTCGTTAATGGACGAAATGCCGAGAGGGAAGGGGTTCGATGGGTGTTTGGTGAGTCCAAACGGTGAAGTGGCTGCTAGTGATTGCCTAGACTCAAACGCCTGCTGTTCGTCGCGAATCTCCTAGTACGGCAACGGCTTCCGCAGAGGCCCTGTTCGTTTAATCGTGGACTAATTGTCCACGAACGCCGCAGTGCGCTCCGTACTTGCTAGGGGGGTTGCCGTCATCAACCGGACCTGCGTCGCTCGGCCCGAGAGGATAACGAGAAGGGGGGGATAACGATTCAATGCTAGCACAGGAACGACGGCAAGTCTATACCTGCTTCGATGCCTTCAAGGCAGAACTTCGGCCGCCGCCTCGAGAGGCAGGACGTGCTGGCCCCCCTCCCGAACAGTGCTGCGGGCGGCCCCAATGAAATCACGAAATAGCGGATGAGGACGGTTCGGCCGAGACAGGAACTCCGGATGGAACTGGACGCCCACCATAAACGGGTGGAGACTCATCTCCATGATCTCCACCAGCCTGCCGTCTGGAGACAGCCCGACAGGCCACAGGTCTACGGACTCCAGCGCTTCTCTATAAGAGTTGTTGAACTCGAACCGATGCCGGTGGCGCTCGCCCACTATCTGCTGTCCATAAGCCCTGCTCGCCAAACTGCCGTCCACGAGCTGACAAGGATAGACCCCCAGACGCATCGTCCCTCCCAGCTCCGTAACCGATCTCTGGTCAGGCATCAGATCAATCACGGGGTCGGGCGTGTCCGGGTCGAACTCGGTCGAGTTCGCAAACTGCATGCCAAGCATATTCCTGGCCACCTCTATAACCAACACCTGCATTCCCAGGCAGAGGCCGAGGTACGGGATCTGCCTTTCTCTGGCGTATCGCACGGTCTCGATCATGCCCTCGACCCCGCGAGGACCGAATCCGCCGGGGATTACGATTCCGCCGACCGATCCCAGGAGCGCCTCCGCTCCCTCGTTCTCCACGTCCTCCGAGCCGACCCATATGACTTCGATGTCCCGATTGTGCTCATGGCCGGCGTGAAGCAGGGCCTCTTTGACTGAGATATAAGAGTCGTGCAGGTCGACATACTTTCCCACCACGGCTATTGGAAGGCTCTCCTTGGGCCGCTTCACGACCTCAACCATCTGGCGCCACTCTCTCAGGTCGCGGTCGGTGGCCGACAGCCCCATCGATTCCACTAACAGGTCGCCCAGCCCCTGGTCTTCTAACAGCAGAGGCACCTCATACACGGTCGGCACTGTCGGTAGTGTGATCACCCCGCGCGGCGGCACGTCGCAGTGGATAGTGATCTTTTGCTTGATCTCCTCTGTCACTTCATGATCGCTTCGGCAAACGATCGCATCGGGCTGAATACCGATGCTCCGCAGCTCCCGAACGCTGTGCTGCGTCGGCTTGGTCTTCAGCTCGCCGGTCGAGGATATATAAGGTAAGTACGTGACGTGGATATAAAAAACGTTGTCCCGTCCCGCCTCGTTCCGCATCTGCCGGATGGCCTCCAGGAACGGCAGACCTTCGATGTCACCGACGGTGCCCCCAACCTCGACGACGATTACATCTGCGGCGCTCTCCACCGCCAGTAGCTGCATCCGCTTCTTTATCGCGTCCGTCACATGAGGCACGGACTGGATCGTCCCTCCCAGGAACTCACCTTTCCGCTCCCGGGCTATGACCTCGCTGTAGATCCCGCCGGCCGTTACGTTAGACGATTTCGTGAGGTCTATATCAATGAATCTTTCGTAATGGCCCAGGTCTAGGTCCGTTTCGCTACCGTCCTTTGTGACGAAGACCTCCCCGTGCTGGTACGGGGACATAGTACCGGGGTCGACATTGAGGTATGGGTCCAGTTTCAACACCGATACCGAGACGCCACGGCTCTCGAGGATGCGACCGATCGAGGCGACGGTGATGCCTTTGCCTACCGAGCTGACCACGCCACCGGTTACGAAGATGTAACGGGTCATCGGGCCATCGTGGTGCCGTCGGATCTCTCTTGGTCGCCCGAGCGACGAGCCACCAGGCGAGAGTATTCGTTCGGAGGGACAGTGCGACGG
>JAQBTI010000187.1 GCA_027624995.1 Chloroflexota bacterium | reverse complement strand
CTCATAATTAACGGTTACCGAACCAGCCCTGTGACCTCATAATTACGGTTACCGTGTGGGTGACCACGAAAGTGAGTCACCTTGGCGCCAAGCTAGGCGCAGAAGCTTTTCCGTCTCGACTTCGATCTGCCGGCTGAGCCAGAGCGGATTGAGCGATCGATAGAGCTTGTCCATCACCGTCTCCCGGGCTCCCGTAAGCGCCCCGCTTTGGAGCATGCGTTGGTAGGGAGTCGTACCCTCGTCGTGGTAGCGCACCACCCTGGCTCCTTCCCGACTCTTCGCTGAGAGCCGACGTACCGGCTGAAAAAAGTTCACGTGGAGCCTGGCCAGTGAGTATACCTGCTGCAGCTGCTTGAAGGCCGCCGCCGATGAGTATCGGCTGTGGCCGGTCAGCCGTCGGATTACTGCGCCGTTCTTCTGCTCGACGTGGGCACTATCGTTCTTACGGTACGGCCTGCTTCGGAACCCTTTCATCGTATCTCCACAGTGGGCCACCGTGTCCACTTCTATAAAGCCTGGCCTCGCGTCGTCCCAGTCCCTGAAGGTCCGCACCGCGATCCGGTTACGCAGCAAGGTCCCCGGCTTGGTCAGGCTCCTCACCTTCCTTCGCATCGCCACCTGGTCACAGACCAATAGCCGCTCCAGCGTTGCAACACTTGCACCCCTGAGCAAAACCCCTGTCTCAGCGTCCATCTCGAGCTCGCCGAATACCTCCAAACATGTCGCCAGCTCACCTACAAACGGATGCAAGCGTTTCGCACCGATCCTGCCCGCCGCCTCGTGGACCGTCCTGGCAGCGGCCGCCACCTTCGGACCGTACACCACTGGCCTGCCCACTCGCCCGCCTCCATACTCTCTTTTCCGATCACACAGCAACCGTATCGCCGACTTCCGGTGATAGTTGGTCACCGCCACCACCTCGTCGAGGATCCTTCCTTTCTCCGAATTGCCGGCCTTCTTGTACCTCTCTCTCTGACGCGCGACATACTCCCGAATACTCCCTCGGTTCACGGCTACCTCCTCGATTTCGGTAACCGCAATTCTGAGGCACATTCCTCCCTTCGGTAACTATATTTTTGAGGTCATGCGAACCATTGACAAAAGCGGTAAGCACCACTATTATTACGTGCATATACAGTTTTTGGGCGAGGTCCCCGCTGGTATCCGACTCCACGTTCCTGGCTAAGTCTAGAGAGTTCGCGGCGCAGTGCCCTGCGTTCCACCTGCGTAAGGTGGCAAGGGCGGTGACGCGTGTGTTCGATGACATGCTCCAGCCGTGCGGCATCCGGGCGACGCAGCTCCACATCCTCAATTCGGTCCTCCTGGCCGACCCGCCCACGATCACCCACGTCGCGGACAACCTGGTGATGGATCGGACGACTCTCACGAGGAATCTGCAGCCGCTGGACAGACTCGGCCTCCTGACGGTAGCCCCCGGGGAGGATCGGCGGACGCGTGTACTGCAGGTTACGGTCGAAGGCAAGCAGGTGATGGCCGAGGCCTTCGCCATTATGGAAGATGCGCGCGAGCAGATGGAGCGATTTATCGGACAGGCCACCGTCGACGGCCTGCACGAGCATCTCGCGAAGGTACTCGAGGTAGCCCGCAGGGTATCCAGCGTACTCGCGGCAGGCCCGCCAAGAGGGCCGACGGCGTCAAAGCCTTCCAGAGGCTCCAGGGTCGGTGAAGCCGCATGGGCTATCGATGGACTACCAGGTATTCCTTCTCAGCCGCATACAGGAGCGATACAACGAGACTAAGAACAACGCTGAGTCCATCGTACATGGGGTGACAACTACGGCAGGACTGATAACAGGCGCTGCGCTTATCATGGTAGCGGTGTTCTCTGGTTTTGCGGCTGGACGACTGATTCCGCTTCAGCAGTTTGGATTCGGGCTGGCCGTAGCGGTCCTGGTAGACGCAACAATAGTTCGCACGGTCCTCGTCCCATCCACCATGCAGTTGCTTGGAGACTGGAACTGGTACCTGCCCAGCTTCATGAGCTGGCTGCCGGAACTCCGGATCGAGGCCGCACCCAACACGATGGAAGAGGCCTTTGCCGTAGGTGGAGACGGCTAAACCACCGACAGTGAATTAGGGATTACCATCGCCCCTAGACTTGACTCCATTCTTGGCGCCCGTCCCCGCAGGGGCACTTCTTTGCGTGCCTCGCGCAGCCGCCATCCGACTTGACAGATGATCGGGTCTCAGCTAACTTCCAAATGAGCAGCACACCTTAAGCGGGGTGATCGGCGAGGGCACCGGCCCGCGGCGCTTGATCGTCAGTGACGGTGGCTACAGTTCCGTTTTCGCCCCTGGCAGGCAGCTCGACCACGACGACTCGGAGAACAAGCTTGACCGTCCAGAAGTACATGAAGGAACTGTCCGACGAACGGAACCCGCTGCGACATTCGGACCTGTTGCAACTCTCGTCCCTCTCCTCGGATGAGCTGACCGAGTTCAAGGAGGAGTGGGCATCCCTCAGCCCGGACCGAAAGTGTGAAACCCTGCTACGGCTGGTGGAGCTGAGCGAGGAGAACCTCGAGTTGGACTTCTCGGCCGTGTTCCACACATGCCTCTTCGATGACGATGACCAGGTCAGAGAGACCGCGACACGAGGGCTTTGGGAATGCAGCGACCGGGTCGTGATTCGCCCTCTGGTGAACCTGTTCCTGGGCGACCCGTCCGACGACGTGCGGGCCGCGGCGGCGATATCGCTCGGCAAGTTCGCGGAGCGTGCACAGGACGGCAAGGTCTTGCCTCGGGACGCCGAACTTGTGCGGCAAGCCCTGCTATCTACTATTGGCGACGAGCTTGCGGATATCGAGACCAAAAGGCGCTCAATAGAGGCGGTAGCAAACTTCGGCTCTGAAGAGATCGAGGAGATTATCCGCGAGGCCTACGGAAGCGAAGATGCCAGGCTCAGACAGAGTGCGATATATGCCATGGGACGGACTTCTGACAGCCAGTGGCTGCCTACGGTGCTCGAAGATGCTCGACATGACGACCCGGCTATCCGGTACGAGGCCGCGACCGCTATCGGCCTGCTCGGCGACGAGATGACGGTGCCTCATCTAATCAGTCTGGTCAAGGATGACGATTCCCTCGTGCAGCTTTCGGCGGTACACGCACTGGGTACAATTGGCGGTCCACTGGCGAAGCGGGCCTTGCTCCAGTGCTTGCAACTGGGGGACGAGGCGCTCGAAGAAGCAGCGCAGGCCGCCTTGAACAACGTCGAGTTTGACGAAGACCCCCTCGGTTTCACCTTTCAGAACTAGCGGACAGTCGCCTCCGTCAACAAACGTCTTTGTTGCGTTCCCATTGCTTGCGGTGGTGCTATAATCCGCCTTGCCCAGCCAACGCAATTTTGTAGGCTTTGCCCGTGACCTCCCTCGCTTCAGCCTCCCAAATCCTCGGCAATGAGCCATGGACTCCGACCCCCTTTCTTCCCGCCCTCATTCTCGGAAACAGGCTGGGGCTGGAGCTCTGGCTCAAGCGCGAGGACTGCACGCCTGTGGGGTCGTTCAAGCTAAGGGGCGCGCTGGTCGCGATGGAACGCCTCCGTGACCAGATTCCCGATGCAGGGATATGGGTAGCCTCCGCCGGCAACTTCGGACTGGCAGTCGCGGTGGCCGGGGCACGGCACGGCGTCCGCGTCACGGTCGTGGTCCCAAAGGGCGCTACGCCCTCCAAGGTCGAGCGGATCCGGCTGGCAGGGGCGGATGTTACCGAATACGGGGACGACTTTGATGAGGCCAAAGACTTCGCTCGGTCAGGCGCGTCAAGGGCTGTCGCAGCGTTCTGGGAGGACGGCGCGGTCCCCGAGCTTGCGACCGGCGCCGCTACTATGGCCGCCGAGATGCTGGACCAATCCGGGTCGTGGGACTGCGTGCTAGTACCCGTGGGCAACGGCTCGCTGATCAAGGGTGTTGCCAGCGTCTTTAAGGACCGAAGTCCCGACACTCATGTGGTCGGCCTGGTCGCCTCCGGGGCTCCAGCGATGCATCAGGCCATGACGGGCGGTGCCTGGAACGAACGGGCGAACATCTCCACCCTGGCAGACGGCCTCGCCGTTCGCGTGCCCATAACAGGTATCGTGAAGGAGCTAGAGCCCTCGTAGACGATGTATGGCTGGGGCACGAGTCGAAGCTCCTCCCGGCAGTCCGCACGCTGCTGGATTTGGAGAGCATTCTGTCCGAGCCGTCTGCCGCTATCGCGCTGGCCGGACTGGCGGAGCATCGGGCCGCATTCGCCGGCAAGAGAGTAGCCATGATTATCACCGGCGCCCATCTGAACGCCTCGCTGATGTCCGAAGTCATCGAGTGCGACCCACTTCTGTAGGAGCCGCGCATGATCGAATCGAGCCACATAAAGAGCATAGCGGTGATAGGCGCGGGTGTGATGGGCCACGCCATCGCTCAGGAGTTCGCCGTGACGGGCTACGACGTGCGCCTAACTGCCCGTAGTGAGGAGAGCCTGAGCAGGGCCCTGGACCGAGTCCGAGAGAACGTCGAGCGCCTCCAAACGATGGGCACGTTGAACGAGGACGAGGGCCGCCGGGCCACTCAGAACATAAGGACCAGCGTTTCGCTCGCCGAGACCGTAGAAGACGTCGACATCGTGATGGAGTACGTGTTCGAGGACATAGACCTCAAACGGGAGCTGTTCGCCGAACTCGACCGGCTCTGTCCGCCGCATACAATTCTGGCCACTGGAACTTCGAGCCTGATGCCCAGCGACCTGGCCACCGCGACCTCGAGGCCTGACAAGGTGCTCGCGGCCCATTACGCAAACCCGCCTTACTTGCTGCCATTCGTCGAGATCGTCGGCGCGAATGGCTGCTCGCAAGAGTCCATACAGACTGTCGTAGACCTCCTGACCGGTATGGGGAAACAGCCGGTCGTTCTCCAGAAAGAGGTCCCGGGATTCGCGGCGATGCGACTCCAGGGGGCGCTGCTGCGCGAGGCGCTGTGGCTCGTCGAGAGGGGCGTGCTCACCCCTGCGGGAGTGGACACGATCATCAAGACCGGGATAGGGAGACGGTGGTCAGTCGCCGGTGTTTTCGAGGTCTTCGAGCTGGCTGGGTGGGATCTGCTGGCCGGCATCGCGGAGTGGCTCTTCCCGCACCTGG
>JAQBTI010000186.1 GCA_027624995.1 Chloroflexota bacterium | reverse complement strand
TCGGCTTCCCCGTCCCACACCGGACGGTACCACGGCCCTCTCGCTCACGCCCCTCGAGTTCCTCGAACGACTCGCCCCCCTCATCCATCCGCCACGCATCCACCGTCACCGCTATCACGGCGTGCTGGCTCCCAATGCCAGGCTCAGGTACCAGGTCATCGCGCTCGGACGTGAGCAGGGTAGTGTAGAGAAGTCGATCTCAGGGCAGCTCGACACCCAAGCCGGGGCGGGTTCGTCAGGCGGTGCCCCGGGCGGCCCGTCCTCGCGCTGGGCTTCCCTCATCGCGCGTATCTACGATGTCCTACCTCTCGTCTGCCCGTCCTGCGGTGCTTCGATGAGCATCATTGCTTTCGTCACCGATCCCGCTCCCGTTCGCTCCATTCTGTCCTATCTCGATCTCCCCACCCAACCCCCTCCGCTGTCTCCCGCTCGGGCACCACCCCAGGGCGGAAGGGACCGATGCGCATATGCCGTCCATTTGCGGCCTGCCCGTGACCTACTCCTCCCATGGGCTATGAGCGTGCGAAGTCCAGTAGTGGCCCAATGTCACCCTGGTCTGCGATCTGCAGGGCTCTGATGTAAGCCGTACGCAACTCGGAAGTGCTCGACAGACTGACTCCGCCCCATGAGAACCTTTCGCCACCCAGTTGCCGGACGAGCAGGTCGGCCATGAGTCTGGCGTGCCTCCCATTGCCGTTTGGGAAGGGATGAATGGACACGAGCCGATGATGAAACCGAACGGCCAGTTCGTCGGACTCGTACACCTGATTCTCTCTCCAGTAGATTGCGTCGTCGATCAGCTTTCGTACCTCCGTGCGGACCATATGCTTGTCGATTCCGATGTTCTTGTCCGTGAGGCGTACCTTGCCAGCCCAGGCCCAGACCGAGTCGAACATCCGACGGTGCAGCTCGTAGACAAACTTCTCGGACAAGACATCACGCGAGCGGGCTAGTGCCCACTCGAGGCCCTCTTGGATGTTCGCCTCTTCAAGCTCATCGAGTTCGCCCCGGGTTACCACATGGTCAGGAATGAGTCCTTCGGCCTCACCGAGATCGATAGGCGTCGCCCCGGTGGGCAGGTCCTCACTCATCGGTCGCTGACCAGAGGCGAGACGGATTCTCAGCTAGCGTCTCAGCCAGATCCCCGGTTCTGCGATCGAGGTCAGATCCGGGGTCTTGGTCCTCCAAACGCATCGTGTGTCTGACAGAACCAGTAATTCGCGACGCGAGCTGCAGGGCCCGATCTGACAACGTCTCCTGGAGCGATCGATCTGGCACGACGGCGTATACAAGCCGTCCACCCAGAGCTTCGGCCGCCTGCTCCAACGCGCTAAGCGTGATGGAGCCATCTGCCTCCCGCTTCTCAAGCTGACTAATGGCTTGTCGGGACACGTGGAGTTTGTACGCGAGATGAGATTGAGGCATCCCCAGAGTTCTTCGCAGGGTCGCTATCCATCCGCGCCGTGGACGCTCAAACAGGGCACTCGCACGCCGGATTGCGCTCAGTCGCTCATCAAGTTGCCGACGGACGATCACTTCAACAGGGCGTTCAGGCATTGTACTGTCAACCTATGGCTTGCTAGTCTGTGTTGGATACGCAAGCTATACTTTGCATGGTTATGCCCATCTGTGCAAGTCATACGTTGACACGCCAATGCTCGAGCCCTCGACCCGTGGATGGCATATAACGTTTCTAGGTTACCGGCGCGGCCGCTCCCGGCAAGGCAGGTCTCGACTGCACCGAGCGAAACGTGGCCGACGCTGCGAGCCCGACTCTTAGCGTATCGGAGCGAATACCGCCGTCTTCAGCGTCGTGGACGGAGTTCTACTCCAGGCAGTGCCGCTTTCGAACGCCGACCGACTGGTTCGCGTCGCTCCAGTCATCCCGAACTTCGGGGTCGGTGGGGCCAACCTACCAGGGTTTCAGGATTGGGACCGCGAGAAGGGGCCGTTTGAGGTGCTTGGCGGGTTCTATCCCACGGTGCACAGTCTCGCCACCGCCGGCACGCCAGAGAGGATCATCGTAGGAAGCACCGTCGGCGACCTCTTCGGGGTCGCGGGCCTCAGCGCCTCCATCGGCCGGACCTATCCGCCCGCCGACCCAGGCGCCACTTCCGAGCCAGTGCTGCTTCTGACCGACGACTTCTGGAGGAGCTCCTTCGGCGCGGACAGCGGCGTGATCGGTCAGACCGTCGACCTTGATGGTCGGTCGGCCCGGATCCTCGGCGTGCTACCGCCGGAGGAGGAGTACCTCCGCTTCGGACGGGACATCGACGCCTGGGCGCCCATGGATGCACCCCTTCCCTGGATGGGCCGAGGAACTGGATTCCTGACCGTTCTCGGGCGCCTGCGGCCCGAGTTCTCTACCGAGTCAGCTCAGGAGCCCCTTCTCGCTCTCGCAAACGGTCTCATCGAGGCCGGCAATACAGAGAACGGGATCGTCATGGTGCCGCTGAGGGAAGGGCTCATCGGTGATGCGCGGTCACTACTCTGGACTCTGCAGGGAGCCGCCCTGCTCCTCATGTTGGTGGTCGCTATCAACGCAGCGAATCTGCTTCTGGCTCGGTCCCTCGATCGGGCCGGCGAGTTCGCCGTCCGGACAGCGTTGGGTGCCGGCAGAGGCCGGATAGCCCGTCAGGTACTGGTGGAGACCACTCTGTTGGGGTTGCTGGGCGGCGTAGCTGGCCTGGGCCTCTCCCTTTGGGGTCGCGGGTTGGTCTTGAGCCTGATACCCGATCTCTCGGCCCTCGCCGGCCCGACTAGGCTGAGTTGGACCGTCTTGGCATACACGCTGGGCACTGCGGTCGGGACGGGGATCGTGGCAGGTCTCTGGCCAGCCATGCGCGCATCGGCGCGCTCGTGGTCTTCGATGAAGACCGGAGCCGGTCGCCGCGCATCTGGAGGAGCACAACGCGGTCGGAGGGTCATGGTGGCTCTGGAGGTCGGGCTCGCGCTCGTCCTCGTCGTGAGCGCTGGCCTTATGGTCCGGACCGTCTCGACCCTCATGGATGAAGACTTGGGCTTCGCCCCTGAGAACGTCGTCACCGCTCGCATCACCCTTCCCGAAGCTCGGTATCCTGAGTGGTCTCAGCGTCATCAATTCTGGGACGACCTGGTGGAAGGAGTGCGAGAACTCCCAGGGGTCGAGGCGGCGGGACTCACCAGTGCACTGCCGCTGAACCAGACGCCCGACGGTGGCACGTTCCAAATCGATGGCCGGGAGTGGGACGCCGGCGAGGGCCCCTCGATCGACAAGAAGACGGCCTCACCGGGGTACTTCGTGACGATGGGCATCCCGGTGCTGGAGGGAAGAGCATTCAGTCCGCAGGACCGAGCCGACTCCCCGCTCGTCACAGTGGTATCAGAGTCTGTGGCTCGCCGTTTCTTCCCGAATGAGAGCGCGTTGGGGCGGAAAATCCGGATAGGATGGTGGGGTAACGAGTTCGTTGAGATCGTCGGCGTCGTCGGTGACGTCAAGCAACGGGGACCCGATCAGGCCACTGAGATCGCCGCCTACCTCCCACACTCACAGACAGGCGCGCCCGATGCCACCCTCGTGATCAAAGCGACCAGGGATCCGTACAGCCTCACAAGTTCGGTACGCTCCGTGGTGCTGGGACTCGATCAAGGGCAGCCGATCTACAGTGTGTCCACGATGGACGACTTGATGATCGGGTCCATGGCGCGACGGACCGCGTTGACCTCTCTCCTCATGGGCCTTGCCGTCATCGCGCTCCTGATCTCCTGCTTAGCCGTCTATGCGATGACGGCCCAGGCCGTCCGGGCACGAGGCCAGGAAATCGGAATCCGGATGGCACTGGGCGCCAGTAGTGAGACAGTACTCCGCTCCGTGATCCTCACCGAGAGCCGCGTCATAGCCGCCGGCATTCTCCTCGGCCTCGGAGCTGCCATGGCCACCACTCGAGTGCTCGAAACCCTGCTCTTCGGTATCACGACATCGGATCCACTCACCCTCGTGATGAGTGTCACGACTTTGGCCGGAGTGGCGCTTCTCGCAGTTCTGGGGCCGGCGCTACGAGCGGCCCGGATCGACCCGGCGGGAGTCTTGGGCGCAAACCAGTGACGTTGGCCCAACGCCACGGTCGCTCGCTGCGGCGCCTGCTTGTACAGCATGAGGTCGTCGCATGTCGGCTTCTCCTGCCCCCGCAACCACTCACCGCTCTTGTACTCTCAACCCAGTCACTTATGTAGTGCCCGTGTCCGATAACGTTTGCGGTTGCCGAACCGGCGCGTCCCCACGCTCCCCGGTGCAGCACCCTTCGATGAGTGCACGTCCGTTCGTCACCCCACACCCGCTCGCGCCGGTTTCTCCGGAGCGGCCGCAGGCCGCGCAGGCGGAAGCCCATTTGTTATCGGAAGTCACGCCGACCGCACGGCCGGAGTTACTCCTTAGGCCGCCTCTCCATCGTCGAACTGGTTGATCTCCACCGGCCCGTCGGGGAACTCTGCGACTAGATGAAGCTCCCCACCGAATGCCTCTACGACCTCCCGCAGAGTGCTGACCAGCATGTCGCGCCGCTTCTCCAGCCGCGACACGTTCGACTGAGAGATCTGAAGCCGGGCAGCCATTTCTTCTTGGGTCAAGTCCAGGTTGTCGCGCAGTTCTGCCAAGTCCATCGCCAGAAGCAGGGCGGCGGTCCTCTCCCGATTCCGCTCCCTACGCTCCGGTGACATCTTCTCGCGCAGCTCGCTCCACTTATGTGCCATCGATCAGTCCCTCCCTTCGGAGTTCTTGGAGATGCTCATCGTACAAAGCATCCGCCATCGGAACGTGCTTCTCGTACCACCGATCGTCACCCGTCTTTGAGCCTCCGATCAGCAGCATGGCAACGCGCCGCGGATCGAAGGCATAGAGGATGCGATAAGGCTCACCCCGGTACTGGATCCGAAGCTCTCTGAGGTGCCCGTGCCGCGAACTCGAGATCTTGCTCGATTGGGGGAAGAGCAGCAGGGGCCCTTTCTCCTCCAAAAGTCCCACAACCACATCGATGGCATCCTGCTCCTCGCCATCGAGCGTATCCCACCACGTCTCGAACTCGTCGGTGAACTCGACATCCCATGCCATGGACTATTATACCCTGAATAGCATATGCTGTCCAGCGCATACCTTACTTGCCGAGTGATTTCCGATAATGTTCTAGAGTGCCGACGCGGCTCGCTGCGCGAG
>JAQBTI010000185.1 GCA_027624995.1 Chloroflexota bacterium | reverse complement strand
TACACTTTGCGAGAGTGGCTAGATTCTCAAACAGCGCTTGTCGACGGGGTGTCCTTGACGCCTATGCAGATCATTGCCTTGGTGGCAGGCAAAACCGCTGCCCACTATGCCCCGTCGATACCGCCCGAGCTCGCCAACATGGAACCCTATGAGTTGGGAGGGCTGCCTGGTTTTGAGCGAGTCTTGCTGAGCTCAGCCAGATTGTTGGCCGCATTGGACCGCCTGGTGTTGAAATACCAGTAGAAAGCGCTGTTCGTGGTGGCTTGCGCGCACGTCGAAAGCCCGAGGTTCCATAAGATCGAGATGGTTTACCCCGCCGTCCACAACCACATTTTGCGGATCACCGACGCCGAGCAGCTGGATAACGAGGTCGCAAGTTGGGTAGCGGAGGCGTACGCCGTTGGGCGTCAGGAAGACTTGGTCCAGTCCCTACACGAAGTCTCGACGGTCAACGAGGGCGCCGTTCTGGAAGACGTCTGCGACGTTCCACAGTGCGTTGATGTCCTGGGATGGGTCACCGTCGACCACGAGGATATCGGCCTTCTTGCCGGGCTCCAGGGTGCCGACTTCGCGGTGTATGGCGCAGGATTTCGCGGAGTCTCCTGTGGCCGACACGACAGCGTCGAGCGGCGTCATACCGGCCTCAACATTGGCCTCGATCTCGTGTGGGAAACCGCCCATGGTATAGTTGCCCCACGCCGAGTCTGACCCGCTGACCATGGTTACACCCGCGTCGCGCAGCCCCTGGAAGCAGACCAGGTTGGAGTCATACTCGCGGCGTAGCTCGTCGTAGGCTGACTGTTCGTCCTCATCAAGCGGCCCTGACTCGATCTGCTGCTCGAACGCCCAGATACGCGCACGTTTGACGTGCAGTGTTGGGTTGACGAAGACCCCCTGACGGGCGATGCGGTCCGCGATCTCGGGTTGAAAGCGCACGGAGCCATCCGGCTCGTTGAATCGTGCGTGGAAGATGGTGTCGATGCCAGCGTCGAGGGCGTTGACGATGCCCTGGGAAGAGACGCAGTGGGCGCAGGCGTGCTTGCCGAACTTGTGGGCCTCGTCGCAGGCCGCCGTCATTTCCTGGACAGTAAAGGACGGCCGAAGGGGAAACGAGGTCTGGGTCGTTCCGCCGGTGGCTGTAATCTTGATAAAGTCGGCGCCCTCCTTGATGAGTTGGCGAACCGCCGCCCTGCATTCGACCTCGCCTGTCGCCTCGACTCCGAAGTAGCTGAGGTGGCCTCCGACGATGGCAACCGGTCGGCCCGCCAATACGAGCCTCGGGGCTGGGGTGATGCCCATCTCGACGGCCCGTCGAAGCATAAAGGTCGTTCGGTGCTTGGCACCGCAGTCCCTGACCGTCGTCACTCCCGAATAGAGGTGGGTCCGGGCATTGCTCGCGGCCTGGAGGGTGAGTACCTCGTCGGGTAGCTTGTTCAGGTCGTCCCCCGGCCGTCCGTCGCCGATCCCGATGAGGTGGACGTGACAGTCAACCAGGCCCGGTAGCACCGTCCCTTTATAGTCAAGCCGCTCGACCGATGCCCCTTCCGGGGGGATGACCGTCTCCTCCGTACCGACGGCCCTGATCGTGTCGCCTTCGACCAAGACGGCTCCGCGCTCCAGGGGCGGCGAGCCGGTGCCGTCGATCAGCCGGGCCGCTGTTATGAGCTTGAAGTTACTACTAGCGTTCCCCAATTCCCGAGCCTCCCACGGTATTAACAAGCTTGGGATGGTCGACGGTCAGCGGGCCTTCGACAGGCTCAGGCCGAACGGAGAGGAGAGCTTCCCGTTCGCGGAAGGAAGAGTCCCCGTTCGTGGTCAACTTGTCGAACCACCAACACATCGACCGTCGATTAGCCACCAGGCGGCCGCTGTCGGATTCCAGCCACGGACTGGTCGGAGCCCCTATCGACCTTTTTCCCGGCGAAGAAGACCTCGGCGATATTCCAGAGCGCGTTGACATCCTCGGCCGGATTGCCGTCGACCACGATCAAGTCCGCCTCTTTGCCGGGCTCCAGCGTCCCGACCCTGTCGTCCATACCGATGGACGCCGCGGAGTTTCTGGTCACGGACTGGAGGGCCTGCATGGGCGAGTAGCCCGCCATGGCAAGACACTCCGTCTCGTAGGGAGTGTTGCCCAGGGGATAGTCACTCCACGACGAGTCCGAGCCGGTTATGACCTTGAGACCCATCTCGATCATGCGCCGAGAGTCCTCCAGCCGTACGTCGAAGTCGCGGTATCCTTCATCGAGGCTGACCTGCTCAGCAGGCGTCAGTCCCCGCTCGGCCTTCTTGCGCTCGAGCGCCCAGATACCCGACCGAGAGACGTGAAGCGTCGGGTTCACGAACGTCCCCTGCTCCCCGAGGCGCTCGGCGAGGTCCTGCCTGAAGTTCTCGGAGCCGTCCGGCTCTTTGAAGATGCAATGGATAATCATGTCCACGCCTGCGTCCAGTGAGTTGACGATGCCCTGGGTCGAGGTGCAGTGGGTCGCCGTCAGCTTCCCGAACTTGTGGGCCTCGTCAGTGATGGCCATGAGCTCGTCTACGTTGAATGACGGGAGAAGCGGAAACGACGTCTTTGTGCTGCCCCCGGTCGCCGTAATCTTGATGTAGTCCGCGCCTTCCTTGATGAGCTGCCTTACGTGGGCGCGGGCTTCGACCGGACCGGTGGACTCGATGCCGAAGTAGCTCATGTGGCCGCCGATGATGGCGACAGCGCGACCGTTCAGCACCATTCTGGGCCCCACGGTGATGCCCTGGTTGATGGCGTCACGTAGTCTTAGCGAGGTCTCGTTCTTGGGTCCGTTCTCGCGTATCGTGGTGACGCCGGTGAAGAGGCTCATGCGGGCATTCCGGGCCGACTGCAGGGTAAGGACTTCGTCCGGCAGCTTGACCAGATCGTCCCCGCGACGACCGTCGCCGAAGCCGTTGTGGTGCGTGTGCGCGTCCACCATTCCCGGCATCAGCGTCATTTGGGGATAGTCGTACGTCTCGACGGCCGCGCCCTCCGGCGCCGCAACGTCGTTCTGCGCTCCAACCCTGGCGATCTTGCCGTCTCGGATAAGCACCGCTCCACGATCTATTGGAGGACCGCCGTTGGCATCGATGAGTCGGCCTGCTTTGACGAGCGTGAAGGCGTCGGCTTTGGTGGCCATCTGGGTCTCCGATGCGGTGAACTGGGAGTCGGTTAGAGCGGTAGACAGTATACATTAGTAGGACGGCCCAACGGCCCATGAACCGATCGGCCGGAATTGCCAATCCGGCATCTCTATGGCTGTCGCGGCTTGAGGGCTGCGGGCTGGCGCAACCTGTCGGCTTCTGCCTCCAGCCGCTCTATCTTGGCCTCCGCCGCACGCAAGCGGTCCAGAAGGCGTAACACGACTTCTACGCCGGCCAGGTTGACGCCCAGGTCTTCCATGAGGCCGCGGATGCGCCTGACTCGCTCAACGTCCCGTCGAGAGAATATGCGCTGGTTGCCTCCGCTACGGGCCGGCTCGATTAGTCCCAGCTGCTCGTAATACCGAAGCGTCTGGGTGCGAATCCCGAGCATGCGGGCGGCGACGCCAATGATGAAGACGGGCTCGTCGTAGCCAAACATCTCTTCCGTAGCCATTTGCCGGTTACGTCCCTTCGGTGCGAAGCCGCCGCAGCTCGGTGAGCAGCTCGATCTGCTCTTCGGTGGGCTCCTTGGGCAAGATGGGGCGGAGGGTCACGTACAGGTCGCCCCTGGCCTTGGGATCCTTCAGTCTCGGCATTCCCTGGCCGGCGAGCCTGATCCTCTGGCCGTTTTGGCTTCGGGCCGGGACCTTCAGGTGCAGCCTGCCCGTCAGGGAGTCCACCTGGGTCTCACCGCCGAGGATGGCGTCTTCAAATGGGACCTGGGCCTCCGTATACAGATCGGCCCCTTTTCGCTCGAACCGCCGGTGGGGAGAGACGGTGACCTTGATCAAGACCTCCGTTTCCTTGTCCGGGGCAATCCGAACTGTCGAGCCCGTGTCTACCCCGGGTGGTACGGTTACCTCGACTCGCCGCTCACCGCCGTACGAGGATATGGTCAGGTTGTGCACGGAGCCTGAGAACGCGTCCTCCAACGTGACGGTCACTGGAGCCTCCAACCGGGAGACCGCCGCGGTGCGACCCGCTCTCCCGCTGGACCGGCCCAGAAGGTCTCCCAGCCCGCCTAAAAGGTCGGACCCAAAGTCGACAGACCCGCCAGACCGACCGGAACTGAACGGACTCCGGCCCTGGCCATACCGGGACTCAAACTGGCCTGCGTGCTTCCAGTTGTCCCCGTACAGATCGTACTTCTTTCGCTTATCAGCGTCGGAAAGGACCTCGTAGGCTTCGTTGACCTCCTTGAACCTTTTTTCCGAAGCCTTGTCGCCGGGGTTAAGGTCTGGGTGGTGTTTTTTGGCAGCCTTCCGGAACGCCTGTCTTATCTCTTTTTCACCGGCGCTCCTGGAGACTTCCAATACGTCATAGTAATCGGCCAATTCGGACCTCTTTCGATCACCTTATGTCACGTTAATCATCATAGCATACACCTTCTCATCCAACAATAACTATAGTGATGTGCTTGTCATATGCCTATTGACATACTAGGTATCAGTCTCTATAATGCTAAGCACAGTATACAGACTGCCTTGAGGGCAGCAATTACCAAGGAGGTAAAGAACGATGGTGCTACAGAGATGGGAACAGTTCAGAGAGCTTGGAAGGGCCGAGGACGTTCTGGCCCGACACTTCCGCGACTACGGGCCCAGGAACGGTGTCGTCCAGGCTTGGCCAGTGCCCCTGGACGTCGCTCAGGAAGGTGACAGCGTGGTCGTCAAGGCATCCATACCGGGGATCAAGCCCGAAGAGGTGGAGGTCACCATTGAGGATGGCCTGATCACCATCAAGGGCGAGACCTCGGCGGAGAATGAGCAGCGCGAGGGTAGATACCTCCTCCGTGAGCGACGGGCCGGCAGCTTCTACAGGTCGATTCGCCTGCCGGAGACCGTTGACGCCGACAAGGCCGAGTCCAGCTATGAGAACGGTGTCCTAACCGTGACGCTGCCGAAGCTGGAGTCAAAGAAGGCCAAAAAGGTAGAGGTGAAGGCCGCGTAGGTCTGCGGAAACCCTCATCCCAACCTTCTCCCGGCCGCGGGAGAAGGGGTAAGATCAGAGGCCCGGTGCCTGAGGCGCCGGGCCTCTTCTTTTGACCG
>JAQBTI010000184.1 GCA_027624995.1 Chloroflexota bacterium | reverse complement strand
CACTGGACTGCGATATGACGACCAGTGTTACGATGCCGTGCTGTTCTCGGCCCAGGGCTTCATGTGTATTCCAAGAGCCGGCAACCGACTTCGAGCGCTCATGGAGGTGAGACGTATTCTCCGGCGCGGCGGACACTTTATCTTCACGACTCACGACCGCGAGGCGACTCAGCACTACCTTTCGTTCTGGGAAGAGGAGAAGGTCCGATGGGACGAGGGTGTCCAGGACCCACGGCTACTCGAGTTCGGCGACCGAATCGTCGTGGACTCCGGGACGGACACTTTCGTGCATTTCCCAACGCGCGAGGAAGTGGCCGAGTTGGTTCTCGACGCGGGGCTGGACCTTATCCAAGATGCGATGCGCTCTGAACTATGCCTGGACACCGAAGAGGCCCGCAGGTTCTCGTCTGATTGCCGGATGTGGGTGGTAAGGCGACCGAGAGACTGAGAGCTTGGGAGAGTGAGTTGAGCGAAACAGGCCACAATGTGGAGCTGAAGACCGAACGCCTACTGCTTCGGCCGTACGCGCCGGATGACGTTGACGACGTGTTCGAGCACGCTGGGGACCCGGAGTGGGGTCGCTATCTTCCCGTGCCCCATCCTTATACGGAACAGGATGCCGAGGTGTTCGTAGCCGGTCAGGTCGCCGAGGTCCGGACCGATCGGGTGGCGTTCGCGATCGAGCTCGACGGAAAGGTCGTCGGAGGCATCGGCCTTCGCATCGACATCTCGAAACAGACTGCCGAGATCGGCTACTCATTGGCCAAACACCTCTGGGGCCAGGGCTTGATATCGGAGGCTGCACGTGAGGTCGTCCGATGGGGATTCGAGACCCAAAACGTGGAGAAGATCTCCGCCTTCGCGGACTCCCGGAACAAGCAGTCGTTCAGGGTGATGGAGAAGCTTGGTATGACCCGAGAGCGCCTGGTCAAGAAGCGGGGGTTCATACGGGGCGAGCGGGTTGACAACGTCTTCTACGGTCTGCTCCGTGAAGATTGGGAGAAACAGACTCCTCGCCATTCCAAAACGGACTCGGAATAGTATGGTTGGGCTGTGACCAAGGTCCGTCGCCGGAGCGGGACGGTCGGACGACCCATGCATCTTGCGGAGCAGGGACGGCTGGGGGAGACGCTCCCCCATGGAGGCGGCGCGGAGAGCGGAAGACCTGTCATTCCGAGCGAGCGGAGCGACGAGGAATCTAGGACCGTCGCCCATAGGAACGGTCGAGTCACGAGTGACCGCTTCATCATCCTGGCCTTCTCGGACGACGAACCCGTTGGCCTCGCCGGCCTTTATAGAGACGCCCCGAATGAGGATTTCGGGGAGCTCACCTAGGTCTGGGTTGATCCGGGCCACCGAGGCCTGTCCCGCGGCAACGAAACTGATCGAAGGCGTACTCTCTTACGCCAGGAGTCACCGCTTTAAGCGTTTATCCACGTGGGTCAATGAAGGAAACGAAAGAGCCATCCGCTTCTACCGGAAACATGGATTTGAGCTCACCGACGAGACTGAGCCGTTCCGTCCAGGTTCTGATCTCGTGTCTCGCTTGATGACGATACAGATTTCAACCTGAGACACACCTCAAAATTGGCTGTTGGCAATAGCCGTATCCAAAAGACGCTACTGGTGGGGCGCTGCATGCCGTGCCCCTACGTCATGACCGATCGGTCCCCGCGTGCCGATCGACCCACTCCCAGAAAATATCGGCCCGCTCACCGTGGCCGGGCAACGACGGGTCTATCACGCAACGGCAGCTCCGTGTGTACGACCCGATCACTTGTAGGACGCTCCGTCCTCCCTCCCATCGCCATGGCCAGCCCCTGGCCGACGTGAAGACCGACGATGCGATCTGCCGGTCCACCGGCACGGCGCGCTCGAACCGCCGAGACCGGGCCGACCCCGCGAATACCCAGAACCCGTCCCACAGCGCCGTGTCGCTGAGGCCTCGCAGGACGTGCGCATTCGCCCCGAACCTGGCCATAACCTCCTCCGACGGGTGTGCCTGAACACTTCTTGCGACTGTCTCGATCTCCAGGTAGCCCACCAGATAGAACCCGTATGTTCCGGTCGGCTTCCCTCCCGTCCACCGTTCAAGTCGTGCCAGGAAGAAAAGAAAATCGCCGCACTCCAAACCTTCCAATGCAGACGCCCGCGGCGACCTATCGCAGTTGTCGCCGTACGTAAAGGTCTGGAACTCAGGGTCGCTGTGCGCCGCATGGGCCCATAGCCGCTCGGGCACGTACTTGGTCAGGTTCCGGCCTGGGTCGTAGTGGGAGGTCAGGTCTCGATAGCGGACTGCGTGGGGCCCCGTCAGGTCCTGGCCCTCCGGAATCGGCAGGAACTCGAATGTACCGTCGGCGAAGATCGGGCCGGCAAACCGGTGGCTTGCGTTAGCGCCGACGTTGGCCAGAAAGATTCGCCCAGACATTGGTTACTGCGGAGCGCGCAGAGTGCGCTGAGATGAAAGATTCAAGAACTTCCTCTGCGCCCTCAGCGTTCTCCGCGGTTCAATCCCGTTCCGCGAGGGCGGCCTCGATCTCGCCGAGAACGTCTCGGTCCTGCTCGGCGACCTGAGCGGATTCCAGGACTTGGGCAATCTCCGGGCCGCCCAGGCGACCGAGGGCCCAGGCCGCGTGCATCCTGACCAGCGGCTCCGCCTCTACCAATGCCCGGGCCAGGGCCGGGATGGCCCGCTTGTCGCCGATGTTACCCAGCGCCACGCATACGTTGCGCTGCAGTCCGATGCGTTTGGCGCGTTTGATCGGACTATTTTGGAAGCGCCGGCTGAAGCCCTCATCATCCAACTCCAGCAGCGGAAGTAGCTCTGGCGCGGAGAAGTCGTGGCGCTGACGGAAGGCGGGCTCGAGACTCTGTATAGCGTCCCGGTTGACCGGGCAAACATCCTGGCAGATATCGCAGCCGAACACCCAGTCGCCCACCATCGGTCGCAGCTCGACGGGGATAGGTCCTCTGAGCTCGATGGTCAGGAACGAAATGCACCTGCGACTGTCGATCACGTACGGGGCGACGATGGCCCCCGTCGGGCACTCGTCGATACACCGAACACATTCACCGCAGTTCTTGGCGAGAGGCGTGTCCGGCACCAGCTCCAGGTCCGTGATCACCTGGCCGAGAAAGACCCAGGAGCCGTGGCTCGGTGTGAGTATGTTGGTGTTCTTGCCGAAGAAGCCGACGCCTGCGCGCTCCGCCGCCGCGCGGTCGTTCATCGGCCCGTCGTCGACGAAGATGCGGGTCTTAACCGGCCTCCCGACGCGTTCGGGCAGCCCGTCCGCGAACATTCGCAGGCGGCCCTTGAGGAGCTTGTGATAGTCGTCGCCCCATGCGTACCGGGCAACTTTGCCGGCCGGGCCATCGCCGTCGGCTCCCGGTTCTTCCGTAAGGTAGCTAATCGCCAGGGAAACTACCGACCTGGCACCGGCCAGGAGCAGCTTCGGACGGTTAGCCTTCCGCACTCTCTCTTCGGTGTACCAGGGGAGACCGTCCATGAGCCCATGTCGCACGCGCTCCGTGGCGGCAAGCTCGTCTCGCAAGAAGGGCTCAGCCGTCGTGATGCCGACGAGGTCGAAGCCCGCTTCTCTGCCATATTCCTTGATCGAATGTTCGAGCGTGTTTCTCATGAGAGACTGTCCGAGGCCATTATGCCATAGGGCGATAATCAACCTCCGGCTGGCCGTCCTGATCGGAGTTGACCGGGCCACCCGAACGGCTCTATCATCCAGAGAACGGGTCTGCGTCCCGGATGAAAAAAACAGGGCTGATTCGGGCGGGCAGAATCCGCATTTTCCAACCTTGAAGTCATTGGCGAGGCTCTGCTATATTCTGCGAAATCCAGCGTCGGCGAGGGCAATCATGAGCGGCACTCAGGTCAAAGAAATCCGAAGGGCCTACGGGTTCGACGAGGTGTCGATCGCTCCCGGCGAGGTCACCGTCAATCCTGAGATGACCAACACAGACTTCTCCGTGGACGGGATCACCCTGTCCACGCCCGTCCTGGCGGCCGCCATGGACGCTATCGTCGATCCGGTCTTCTCTCGCGAAATGCACAGGCTTGGCGGCCTCGCTGTAATGAACCTGGAGGGAGTCCAGACTCGCTACGAGGACCCCGGCGATGTACTGTCCGAGATTGCGAAGACTCCCCAGGAAGAAGTAACTTCGCTGCTACAGAAGCTCTACACCGCGCCCATTCGGGACGACCTAATCGGGAGACGCGTCAAGGAGATGAAAGAAGGCGGCGCACGGTGTGCCGTTTCGGTCACACCGGCCACCACCAAGCGCCTTGCCCCAATCGCAGCGGAGGCGGGTGCGGACGTAATCGTGGTCCAGTCCACCGTGACGACCGCGCGTCACCTCTCCAGTAGCACCAGGGGTCTGGTGTTCTCGGACCTGCTTGAAATGATCAACGTTCCCATCCTCGTGGGCAACTGTGTCTCGTACGATGTTGCGTTGGAGTTGATGAGCACCGGGGTCCACGGAGTGCTTGTGGGAATCGGGCCCGGCGCAGCCTGTACCACGCGCGAGGTCACAGGTGTCGGCGTTCCGCAGGTTACCGCGACGCTGGACTGCGCGGCGGCGCGAGACGAGCACTTCCGGCTGACGGGCCGGTACGTGCCCATCATCACCGACGGCGGAATCAGGACCGGAGGAGACCTCTGCAAGGCATTCGCCTGCGGTGCGGATGCCGTCATGCTGGGGACACCATTAGCGCAGGCTAAGGAGGCTCCTGGTAAGGGCCATAACTGGGGAATGGCGAACCCGCATCCGGCCCTACCCCGCGGCACCCGCGTAAGTGTGGGCGTTAAGGGCAGCCTGGAGCAGATACTGTTCGGTCCGACCTCGCTCAACGACGGCACTCAGAACCTGATTGGCGCCCTACAGGTCTGCATGGGTATGGTTGGCGCACAGTCCATCCGCGAGATGCACGAAGCCGAGATCATGGTTGCGCCCTCGATCAAGACCGAAGGGAAGCACTACCAACTGGGTCTGAACTAGAAGTACCGCTTCGCCGCTCGGCCCACCAATCGGGCCAGCCACGCTCCCCGAAATCTGCGTCCGGACCTGACCGGCGTCCCCGCGTCGTCGTCAATGCGCCCTCTAGCTGAACTCGCCGCAGCTTCCAGCACGAGCTTCAGGCGAGGGGCGTTCAATAACAAAACGCGGTATTACGCAGACGAATTGGAGGTACCCTCAAAAAGTGTGTAAATAATCAGGCGGTGTAACC
>JAQBTI010000001.1 GCA_027624995.1 Chloroflexota bacterium | reverse complement strand
TCGGCCCTTGGGCGCGTTACCTACAGCGTCCAGCAGGGCACTGCCCACCACGACGCCGTCCGCAAATTGGGCGATGGCCTCGACATGCTCTCTACGTGAGACTCCGAAACCGACCAGCAGGGGGAGGTCTGTGAACCCGCGGGCCTTCTCGACAAGGTCTTGGACGCCCAATCCTAGTTCGGTCCGAGCCCCGGTAACCCCCGTAAGGCTAACGCAGTATATGAACCCCCTGGCCCGCCTGCAAGCCTGTTCGATACGCTTGTCGCTGCTTGTCGGAGCGAGTAGGGGGATCACGTAGATACCCTCTGCCTCGAGGAGTCCCGCGAACAGCCCGGCCTCTTCAGAAGGCAGGTCCGGCACGATGACGCCGTCGAGGCCGGCCTCTGCAGCATCTCTCGCAAACCGCTCCATTCCGTAGTTCAAGAAGGGGTTCACGTAACCCATGAAGATGAGCGGCGAGTCCACCCCTTCTCGCCTCAGGCGCCGGACAACCTCCAAGCAGGTGTGCACGTTCACACCTTGCTGCAGGGCTTGAAAACTCGTCCTCTGGATCGTAGGGCCCTCGGCCAGTGGGTCGCTGAACGGCACTCCCAATTCTAGCATGTCGGCGCCCGACTCCAGGACGACCCCGGCGAGCTGGGTAGATGTCTCCAAGTCCGGATATCCGACCGTCAAGAACGGAACAAGGGCGTTGCGTCCCGACTTCGCAAGCGCCGCGAGCGTCGCGTCGATTCGATTGCTCAAGACGGGGGTTTCCGGAGATTCATAGGACTACCGTGACTGCAACGAAATTCTGAAGGGCGTGAGCCGTTATCGGCGGCCAGATCGATCGCGTCCTTAGATAGAGCCACGAGAGCATCAATCCCGTCAGGAAGATCGGCACGACGACGCCTATCGATACGTGCGCGACAGCGAACAGGGCTGAGCTGACAATCGCCGCTCGGGCGGGACCCAGCGGCGCGACCAGGGCGGCCAACACGAAGCCTCTAAAGAACAGCTCCTCAGCGAATGGGCCCCAGACGACAATCGCCAGCACCGTTGCCGTCCTCTCGAGTCCGGTGCCAAACAAGTCTTCGGTCAGCTCCGGGGGCTCCAGCAGGTCCAGCCCCAGGCCGGAAACGGCGGCCGCGTATAGGGCCGTCGACCCGAGGCTCGCCATCAGGACAGCCAATGGCCAGACATAGGTTGCCCGCGATCCAGTGGGCCGCAATCCGAGCGACAACATTGACGCCCCACGCCGCCTCACCGCGAAGACCCAGACCGCCAGGACCATCAGCCCTTCTACGAAGACGAGGGCCCAGGGACGGACGTCGTCTACATCAATCCCATCGAAGAGGGCGATCGCCAGCCTAATAACGAGCAGGACGACGACGACGCCCGCAATGACCGCGACCGTGGCGGCTGCTACGTCCCGGCCCGTCCACGGCACGATATACCGATCGGTGGCTGATTCTTCGTTAGCTGCTACCAAATGATTCCCGGCACGAAGTGTAGCACCAGGGCATCGAGGCAGCAAAGAGCCGGCCGTGTGGTGCGGTCACAGCCGGGAACGAGTGGGTTTGAAGCCCGCCACTACCATTTTCCTGCTGAGGGCAACCGCGACACATTCGATTAGTCAACAAGAGGGAGATACGGAGTACCGCCTGCTATAATTCTCAGATTCTCAGGGGCCTCCGGTCCCCGAAGAGGTGTTCCAGATGGCCGAATTCGGACTCACCATAAAACACGACACAGGCGGAAAGCGCATTGAGATACAGTGCAAGCACCAGAACGGGCTCCTGTACGTTGTGCCCAGCGAGGCGAGTTGGGTGTGCTCTGAGGAACTACTGCACGCCCATTCGATCGCAGGCTTCTTCAAGGAGCTGATGGGGCTGGGAGATCCGCGAATCGGTGAAGCGATGCAGCGCTGGGGACTGTACTTCCGCGATCGACCCCTCGGAGAGGATTCGGAGGACGAGGCCTAGAACTCGTCGTCCTCCTGGGAGGCCTCTTCGTTCGTATTGATTATACGGTCAAACACTGGGGTGAAAGCAGTGTCGTCGCCGGGCTCGGTATCATCGTCGGACCAGTCCTTGACGATTAGCGCCTCCCCGGCCTGTTGGACTCCCTGCTCAGCCAGGTCGTAGTCGAGTGCGGCACTCTGCACGTACACCCTCTGCCCAACACCTTGGCGCGACGGAAATGATACGACTCCCATCTGCGAGGGGTGCTTGAAGACTTCTAGAATGATGACGGTCAACTCAGTTTCCGTTGCGCTGGTGACGTTCGCCTGATACCGATTACCCCCCCTGATGAGCTTGGTCAACCGGGCGGCGAGCTTTGGCTCCACCTTGCCGGCGTAGTCGCCATTGACCAAGCTCACCTTCAGCACGCCGCCGTCGCCCACGAGCTCCACCGGGTGACCGGGGGCGAGCTTGAGACGAACCGAAGGAGGTGCGAGGTTTACGAGTGAGGTGACCACGGCTCTACCGGTCTCCCCGATGAAGACCTGTGGTGGGGCGCCTGCGGGAGTCACGGGAGCATCGTCGCCCAGGCGGACCAGGCGCTCGAGGTTCTTCTTGGCTATCGCGTTGTGAGGCGATATCTCCAGGGCGCTCTGGAAGGCCTTACGGGCTTCTTTATTCCGCCCGAGCTCACTCAGCGCCTTGCCGAGCCGGTTATATGATTCGAGGTCTCTCGGAAACTCGACCAGGATTGAGCGGTTCAGTTGTGCCGCCTGTTCCCACTTGCCGTTCATCGCAAGGGCGACAGCCTTCTTCGCGTTGTCTTTCCTGACCTTGTCTCGCTCAGCAACTTCCGCTGTATTCATCAGTTCAGCCCCGCATAAGTTGGCGAATTCTATCGCACGGAAAAATTGGGGTGCAACCCCTTTGCTGTCCTTCTTTTCGTGCCATTGGACCGGTCTGTCCCCTCATCCTAGCGTCGATAGTCCGGTAACGCCAGCTAACCAACCGTATTCCGCCGGATACTTCGAAGCCAGACGCCGCCCACGGCTGGCTGAGCCGACGACCTAGCGACCGACAAGATGGTTCCACTTCACGAGCAGTGTATCTCTGAGCATCAGGAAGGAGTCTATGCCCGGCCTGACCTTGCTGTCAGACCGGTAATGCCAGTCGATCGGCATCTCCAGGACGCGCATCTTTCGTTTGAGTGCCAGGTACAAAATCTCCGCATCGAAGCCGAATCCCGCTGTCTTCTGGAGGTCGAACAGGCGCTCAGCGGCATCCCCACGGAAGCACTTGAACCCACACTGGGTGTCCTGAAATCCTCCCACGGCGAGGAACCGGACGACCCAATTGAAAACTCTGCCAATTGCGTGACGAAGAAACGGCTCGTCGAACCGTCTGGCTCCCAAAACCTCCCGCGAACCAATTACGATGTCGTAGCCTTCGGCCATTCGGTCCAGGAAGGCATCGATCTGCCTTATGGGCATCGAGAGGTCAGCATCGCACATGAACCGGTAGTCGCCGGTCGAGCCAAGCATGCCATGCCGGACCGCCCACCCCTTTCCGCGATGGGGAATCGTGTCGACACGCACTCCCTGCCTGTCCTTTGCCCACTCCTCGGCAACTCCCCGTGTCGAATCCAGGCTCCCATCGTCCACCACCGTCACCTCCCAGTCGTAGGACTGAGCGCTCAGATGACCGACAACCTCCTCGAGGGTAGGCACTATCCGTCCTTCCTCGTTGAAGGCCGGGATTATTATGGAGAGGTGTGGATTCCTCACCAGTTACTCCGAAGCGAACTTGGCCGCTCGCCGATCTCAGGGTTTTTGCGAGCATGCCGCGTGATGGCATTTCGCACCATACTGTGGACACGAAAACGGTCGGTTAAGTCAGCAGTTAGCTTGGTGGCCGGCGCGAGCGGTCCACGCGACAGCCTACGGGCCAGGTTTTTCGAGTTCGAATGCGGCGTGCAATGCCCTGGCCGCATCCGCCACCACCGCCTCATCGACGATACAGGTTATTCTGATCTCCGACGTGGTTATCATCTCGATGTTGATGTTGTGATCGGCGAGCGTGCGGAACATACGAGATGCATACCCGGACCCTTCTCGCATGCCCGTCCCGACGATGCTGACCTTGGCTAGATTGTCTGAACTGGTCACCCCACGACTACCGAGCTGCCTGGAGACCTCTTCGACAACATCCAGCGCCCGGGTCAGTTCAGACCTCTTAACCGTAAACGTAAGGTCTGTGGCGCCGTCCTCACTCGCGTTTTGCACGATCACGTCTACGCTGACATCCGCCGCCGCAAGGGGCTCGAACAGCTCGGCGGATACACCCGGACGGTCGACAACGCCGAGCACCGTGATCTTCGCAACGTCGACATCGGTGGCAATACCGCGAACTCTGTTTCTTATCTCTGTAACTCTAGTCTCCATGTCAGCCCCTTTGTGGATGAGAGTCCCCGGCGCCTCGACGAAGCTGGAAGCAACCATGATGGGGATGTCATAGACCATTCCCATCTCGATGGAGCGTGGCGCCATCTTGGCGCCGTAGCTGGCCAACTCCAGCATCTCCTCGAAGCCAATCTCGTCGAGCTTTCGAGCCTCCGGTACAAGGTTCGGATCGGCCGTGTAGATGCCGTCAACGTCGGTGTACACCTCGCACCGGTCCGCTTCCACTACGGCCGCAATGGCGACGGCCGTTATGTCGGATGCGCCTCGACCCAGGGTAGTCACGTCCATATCATCCGTTATCCCCTGGAACCCGGCCACCACCACGACCCTTCCTCTATCGAGCTCATCCAATATTCGCCGTGGTTCGACCCCGGCTATCTTGGCATGGCCGTGACTGGCGTTGGTGCGGATTCCGGCCTGCGCGCCGCTGAGGCTGATGGCCTCCAATCCTTTGGACCGCAAGGCCATCGCCAGGAGCGTGGACGACACCAGTTCGCCGGTCGAGAGAAGCAGGTCGAGCTCACGGGCGTCGGGCCTGTCGGCCACGCGACGGGCCAGGGCGATCAGATCGTCGGTGGTGTTGCCCATCGCCGACACCACGGCTACCACGCGATCGCCCCGCGCTATGGTGGCCGCGATCCTGTCGGCGACGGCGTGGATCTTGTTGGCGTTGGCCAACGACGTGCCGCCGTATTTCTGGACTACGAGTGCCATTCTGTTCGCAAACGTCGATTCATAGTCTTACAAGATACAGCAATATTGGGCCTTAGTCTCCCGATCGGCCGGACGGTCGGGCCGTCGACCGTGGCAGGGTCAGCTGGCCGCGACATGGGCACCGGTAGTAGTGGGCCTCGTTACCTTGAGAGTGCCGTCGATGCCGGACTTGGCTGCGGCGTCCGCCATCTCATACCCGATGGTCAGCTCCCGGTCCGTGGCCAACGCAAGTACTGTCGAGCCCGCGCCGGAGAGGAATACGCCAAGCGCGCCGGCGTCCAGCGCCGATTTGATAATGTTCTTCATGGCGGGAAAGATCGTCTCCCGCGCGGGCTGATGAAGCCGGTCCTGCGTCGCGACCCTCAGTTTGGAAAGGTCTCCGGAGAAGAAGGCGCTGACCAGAAGGGCGGTCCTGCCCGTGTTAAATACGGCGTCACTACGGTCGACGATGGGCGGAAGCAGGCCCCGCGCATGTTCGGTAGGCATCGGCATATCAGGTATGAAAAGTACGGCTCTCAGGCCTTCGGGTACCGGCACCGTCGCCGTGACTAGCCGATCACCGTCCTGGACCACGATCTGGCAGCCACCCAGAAGGGCCGCGGCGCTGTTGTCCGGGTGGCCTTCCGTCTGGGCCGCCAATTCCAGCAGGCGGTCCTGCGAAAGAGGTCGGCCGCACAGCTCGTTGCCGGCAACGAGCCCGCCTACTACGGCCGCGGAGCTGCTTCCAAGGCCCCGGCCCAGCGGTATCTCATTGTGGCAGCGGACGCCGATACGCGGCATCGGCTGTCCCGCCTCCGCGAATGCCAGGCTGATGCCTTCGTGGACCAGGTTGTGCTTGCCCAGCGACAGGGACCCTTCACCCTCGCCCGTCACCTGGAGGCCTGAGCCGCCCAGGTCGACCCGTACCTCGTTCCAAAAGTCCAGGGCGAGTCCCAGACAGTCGAAGCCGGGACCCATATTGGCGCTGGTGGCCGGTACTCGCACGGTGAGGCTATCTGGCATGGCTTCGAAGTATAGCACCTGTCTCTACGATCAAAGACCAGCCCACTCGCCGACAACAGTGCCCAGCGTGGCCCGAGCCCAGAGCCTGTTAATATTGCTAAGTGCACGCAGATCACGAGTCGTGGGTGGATGGAGTCCGCAACGGTGGAAGATGGGATTGGTTACGAAGAGACTGGGGCAGCCCGGCTTCGCACTGGAGCCCTGGAGGCCCTGGATTTTCACACCGTGAGGCGTGCCGTGGCTGAGCGCGCCTCCTTTCCTCCTGCGAGACAGCTGGCGCTGGAACTCTCCCCTTCGTATGGGGCCGACGAGGTCGAGGCGTTGCAGCGCGAGACTGCGGAGGCTCGCGCTCTGCTCGACGTCGTGGATCTGAGTCTGTACTCGTCAGCGGACCCGTCAGCGGCCGTTGTCCGTGCTTCGCTTGACGGGGTGCTGACGGGGAAGGAGCTTGTGGAGGTCGCGGAGTCTCTGGAGGTCCAGCGCAATGCGAGGTCCACGGTGCTCCGAAACCGCGCCAGAGCCCCGCTTCTTGCCTTGATCTGCGAAGGGATCCCAGAGCTCGATGAGCTTCAACGACAGGTCCGGGACAGCATCGGCCAGCGGGGCGACGTTCTAGACGCGGCCTCGCCGGCACTCCGGCCACTCCGACGCCAGCTCAGGGCGGCGTACGAGAAGGTCACGGATTCGCTGACCGGAATCATGCAATCGGCTGTCGGCCGCGAAGCGCTCCAGGACCAGGTCATCTCCATCCGCGGGGAGAGGCTGGTCTTGCAGGTTAAGGCAGGGATGAGACAGCGAATACCCGGAGTCGTTCTGGACGCGTCCAACACAGGCGCCACCCTGTTCGTCGAGCCGTTTGGCACGGTCGAGCTGTGCAACGAGTGGCGCGAGCTCGCGCTCGAAGAGCAACGCGAGGTCAGACGGGTCTTGCGGGACCTATCCGCTCTGGTGGGCTCGTTGGCAGTGGATATCAGGCGGGGCGTGGAGCTGGTATCTGCCCTCGACTTGATCCTGGCGAGGGCCCGGTATAGCTCTGAGATCAAGGGAGTGCAGGCTATTCCTACGAACACTGGGGGGTGGCTGAGACTGCTATCCGCGCGCCATCCCTTGCTGGGTGACGACGCCACACCCATCGACGTGACCGTAGGCCCGGACTGGTCCGTGCTGGTGATTACCGGGCCCAATACTGGGGGCAAGACCGTCGCCATGAAGACTGTCGGACTTCTGGCGGCGATGAACCAGTCGGGGCTCCAATTGCCGGTGGACGAGGGTAGCTCGTTGCCGGTCTACGATGCGATCTACGCAGATGTTGGTGACAAGCAGAGCATAGAACACTCTGTGTCCACCTTCAGCTCCCACATGCGCAACGTTATCGACATCCTGAGCGAGGCCGGACGGTCGTCGCTGGTCCTGCTGGACGAGCTAGGCACGAGCACCGACCCGGAGGAGGGCTCTGCACTGGCCAGGGCCATTCTTGACCATCTGGCAGAGAACAAGATAACGACTGTCGCGACGACCCATCATAGGTCCGTGGCAGCCTACGCAGAGGGCCACACCGGAATGACTAACGCAAGCGTTCGGCTCGACGCCGAAAGCCTCCAGCCCACGTACGATCTCACGATCGGCGTCCCCGGCCGAAGCTACGCTATGTCAGTGGCTTCCAGTCTTGGCCTACCAGACGAAATCATGGAGAAGGCCAAGTCGCTGATGGAGCCTCGCCACGTCCTCTTCGAGGACTGGCTGACCGAGCTTCAGGACGACCGCCGTCGCCTTCAGGAGCTAACTGAAGAGACCGAACGCACCCGGGCGCAGGCCCAGTTGCTTCGCCGGGAGCTCTCGGCGCAGATGGACTATCTCGTCACCCACCGCGAGGAGATGCTGGATGGGGTCCGCCGGCAGCTCGTCGCACGATATGAGGAGATCGATAAGAAGACACGCCGGCTGGAGGCCGCGGCGTCCTGGCAGCCGGCGCCTGGTAGGCTGGAACAGGCAAGGACGGAGATCGAGGAGGTCAAGCGCGAGCTCGATATGGAACTCGCGCGGTTGCCGGCCCCGGCTCGCGTGACGAGGGACTCCGCGATCGGCGTCGGTGACTTCGTGCACGTGAAGGGTCTGAATCTGAAAGGCCAGGTGCTTTCTGTCTCCGAGGAAGAAGGCGAGGCCGAGGTCAGCGTCGGCAAGGTGAGGCTGCGAATCGACTTGGCACGCCTGTCTCTGGCGGCCGAGGAAGACGCCGAGAAGCCGCCTCCGGCAATCAGCGCGAATCTGGGACCTAGCTTAGACTCATTGGAGCTCGACATCCGCGGGTTCCGGGCCGAGGAGGCGTTGATAAGCCTCGAGCAGTTCCTGGACAAGGCGGTGCGGGACGGCCTGAGCTCGGTCAGGATCATCCACGGCAAAGGCACCGGAGCCCTGAGGGAGGCGGTCCGGGAGCACCTGGAGAGACACCCGCTCGCCCGCTCGTTCGAGTCGGAGCCCCGTGAGCGTGGCGGCAGCGGAGCCACCGCAGTCGAGCTAAACTAGGCCATGGCGGAACAAAGCCCCTCAAACAGTCGTGTTTCGGCCAGCATCATTGTCGTGGCCGCGACCGCAGCGTTCTTCATCTTCGTGACGTCCGGATGCGGCGGCGATGACGATGGCCCGGTGGAGAGCCAAGTGTTGACGCTAGAGGCCCCTACTGCCGAGGCCGTGCCGACGGCAACTTCCAGACCTCAAACTCCGGTGGCGACGCCTTCTCCAGCTCCGACCGCGGTTGTCCTGCCGGTTCAGCCCATACCTACGAGGGCGCCGGCTGTTACACCAGCACGTACGCCCACGCCAGTCTTCACGGCACCCGCAGTCACCGTAGGCGGCATCACCTTCGGCGCCGAGGTCGCCCACACGCCGGCAGACCGCGTTCAAGGACTCTCCGATCGGGACGAGTTGGCTCCCGGGACCGGCATGCTCTTCGTATTCGAGAGCGGCGTCGCATCGTCTTTCTGGATGAAGGGCATGAGATTCGCACTGGACTTCGTATGGATCGGCGCAGACTGCACAGTTGCCGGCACCACCGTAAATGTGCCCCCGCCGTCCTCGGATTCGGACACAAGTCCGCCCATCTTCAACTCGCCGGCCCCGGCCGCCTACGCCTTCGAGATCAATGCGAGAGAGGTGAACGAGTACGGAATCGAGGTGGGCGATCCGGTTAGCTTCTCGGGATTCTCCGTAGCGGGGGCTGAGTGCTGATTTCGCCTGTCCTGCCGTTGGTCAAACGCTCTGAACGCCGAGGGTCCGGGAGTGGGGCAGGTTTGTAACCTGCCCTGTTTCGCATTAGGCAATCTTGGTCTCAGCGATGAACGCACGCCCACATTACAATGAAGGGCGACTCGCAGTGCCCGGTAGGGGAGGAAGAAATCGCACAACCGTCATTGAGAATTGTGTTCATGGGCACTCCATCCTTCGCCGTGCCGGTGCTCTCGAAATTGTTGGACGCCGGCCACGAAATCGTCGGCGTATATACACAGCCCGACCGACCGGCAGGCAGGGGACGGCGAACGACGCCGACTGGCATCAAGGTCGCGGCGGCTGAGAAGGGCCTGCAAGTCTCCCAGCCCGCGTCTCTTCGCAAAGACGAGGCGGCCCGCAGTGAGATCGCGGCGCTGGAGCCAGACGTCATCGCGGTAGCAGCGTACGGGCTGTACATTCCCACAGAGACGCTTGTGGGCCCGCCTTTAGGGTGCTTGAACGTCCACCCTTCTCTGCTGCCTCGATATCGCGGATCTTCACCGGTGGCCACCGCCATTCTCGATGGGGAATCCGTTACAGGCGTGACCGTCATGCGGGTGACGGAGGAGATGGACGCAGGGCCGATCGTGGCCCAGCGAGACACGGCCATCGGGCCCGAGGAAACCACGCTGAGCTTGACCGCCCGGCTGTTCGACGTGGGGGCGGAGCTTTTGGTGCAGGTCCTGCCATCCTGGCACCGGGGCGACATCGAGGCGCGTGAACAGGACGAGTCCCTGGCCACAGTTACCTATCGTCTTTCGAGGGAAGACGGCCGAGTAGACTGGAACCGGTCAGCGATCGAAACGGCTCGGCGGGTGAGGGCCCTCCATCCCTGGCCCGGCTCGTTCACGCAGTGGCGCGGCAGACTGGTCAAGATCATCGAGGCTTTCGTATACGATGGGACGGCTCCCGGTGGCCTTCCCGTAGGGGGGGTCGTGTCACTACCGGATGGCATAGGCGTCAGAACAGGCAGCGGAGTACTTGCGCTGAGGACTTTACAGTTAGAGGGTAGAAGGCCCACGGGAGCACGAGAGTTTGTGGAGGGGCACAAGGACTTCGTAGGCTCTGTCCTTGGACAGTAAGTTGAACCACACAGACGCGCTACCGACAGTAGGTGTCATTTCCACAGATTCCGCCGCCGCTATTGTTTGTATGGAAATCCTTGAAAGAAGCGGCGCGCGGGCGGTGCATGTACGCCTGGACTTGGACCTGTCCCTCGAGGCCACTATGTCCGGGCTGGGTGCCCTGGTTCTGTCGGTGGACGGAGTCTCGGACAGCGGCGATCTCACTCGGTCTCTTCTCCTCGCGGCCCTGGATGTAAATATGGCGGTCCTGTGCATATCGGGGGGATTCCAGCTTCTGAACTCGGCCCTAGGCGGGGGACCGGCCCGGCCAATCGACGAGCACGCGCTGGCTGGAGGATCCTCGGAAGGAGGCCCCGCATACCACCGGATATACATCGCCCCGGGCAGCAAACTCGCCGCAGTCGTCGGATCGGGAGGGTTTGTCAGAGTAAACAGCAGACACGACACAGGGATACGCGAGGCGGACAAATCATCTTCGCTACTTGCGTCCGCCTATTCGTTGGAGGACGGCGTAATCGAGGCGTTAGAGAGCCCGGAGCATCGGTGGGTCATCGGAGTGCAGTTTCAACCTGAGCTCCGGGGTGAACTGCCTCCGCATTTCGACAGATTATTCCAGTCGCTGGCAGACCGTGCCAGAGAGTTCGGCGGCCGAGTCCAGTAGCTTCGAGGATCTATCTGAGGACCGGCCCCGAAAACACCCAAATACTGGTCCAAATAGTGGTATAATTGTTCTGGACTTGGCCAATATTTTTCCGGCGTTGGACTAGCCTTCGGTCCAGCATGTTTTCTGTGAACGTCGATCGGGCCACCAGAGGAGTCATCGATGGTAAACAAGACCGACCACGGCTTCATCAAACCGACGCAGATAGACCAGGAGATGCGCACGGCGTACCTGGACTACGCCATGAGCGTGATCGTGTCGCGGGCGCTGCCCGATGTGCGTGACGGCCTAAAGCCGGTGCAGCGGCGCATCCTGTACGCCATGAGCGAATTGGGCATGAGGCCTAACACGGCCTACAAGAAGAGCGCCCGACTGGTCGGCGAGGTCCTCGGAAAGTACCACCCACACGGTGACCAGGCCGTCTACGACGCCATGGTCCGCATGGCGCAGCCCTTCTCGATGCGAATGCCCCTGGTAGACGGCCAGGGCAACTTCGGCAGCGTCGACGACGACCCTCCCGCCGCCATGCGGTACACGGAGGCCAGGCTTGAGCGTATTGCCGAAGAGATGCTGGCCAGTCTCGACGAGGATACGGTCGACTTCATCGACAACTTCGACGGGACTCTCAGAGAGCCTGTCGTTCTGCCCTCTCGCCTTCCCAACCTTTTGGTAAACGGAGCCGCCGGAATCGCGGTCGGAATGGCGACCAACATCGCGCCACACAATCCCGCCGAGGTCTGCAGCGCCGTCATCAAAATGATCGACGAGCCCGATATCACGGTCGAGGACCTCCTGCGCATCGTGAAGGGCCCCGACTTTCCGACAGGCGGGACGATCATGGGCAGAGAGGGTCTCAGGAACGCCGCCCACACCGGCAGGGGCTCGGTTATCGTTCGTGCGAAAGCCGAAATCGAGGAGATCAAAAAGTCCGAGAGAATGCAGATCGTGGTCTCCGAGCTGCCCTACCAGGTCAACAAGGCCACGCTCGTCGAGAAGATCGCCGAGCTGGTCAAAGCCAAACGCATCGAAGGCATAAGCGAAATCCGCGACGAGTCGAACCGCGAGGGGATGCGGATGGTGTTGGAGCTGCGAGGCGGGGCTCAGCCCCTTGTGATCCTCAACAACCTGTACAAGCTCACGGCCTTGCAGAGCTCGTTCTCCGTAAACATGCTCGCTCTGGTGGATGGAACGCCCCGGGTAATCAACCTAAAGCAGGCGCTACAGTTCTTCATAGCACACCGAAGGATAGTCGTAACCCGGCGGTCGGAGTACAGGCTGAGGAAGGCCCGCGAGAGAGCGCACATCCTCGCGGGCCTCCGGATCGCCCTCAGCAACCTCGACGCGGTTATCGCGCTGATACGTGCGTCCCAGGACGCCGAAACAGCCAAGAACGGCCTGATAGAGCGTTTCGGCCTGGACGAGTTGCAGGCACAGGCGATTCTCGATATGCAGCTTCGGCGCATTGCGGCCCTAGAGCGCGGGCGCATCGAAGAGGAGTACCAGGAGCTCCAGACGACCATGGCTGACCTCGAAGCCCTGTTGGCCGATTCGGCAAAGGTCGACGCCGTGATCAAGGACGAGACGACCGAGCTGAAGAAGACGCTGCGGCAGCCTCGCAGGACCGACATAAGCGCCGCGGCCCACGAACTCAGCCGCGAGGAGCTCGAGGCCCATGAGCGGGTGGTCGTGACCCTAAGCCAGGGCGGATACATCAAGCGGATTCCCGCCAGCACCTATCGCAACCAGCACCGGGGCGGCAAAGGCGTCACGAGCATGAATACGAAGGACGACGACCCGGTCAAGCACATCATGGTCGTCGACACGCATGACTTACTGCTCTTCTTTACCAACAAGGGCAGGGTGATCTACGGGCCGACGTCTCTCGAAACACCAGAGGCGTCCCGGTTGTGAATGTCATGCCGTTAGGCTCCGGCGAGAAGGTGAAGGCTGTCATTCACGTCAGAACCCTTGACGACGATGAGGCCTACCTGGTGCTCTCGACTCGCAAAGGGAGCATCAAGCGAGTGGCGCTCAACGCCATCTCAGGCATTCGGCCCTCGGGGCTCATCATCATGGACCTCAAGGAGGACGACGACCTCGTCGCGGTGCGGCTAGCCGGGACCGAGGACGACGTGATAATCGTCTCCGAGCAGGGCATGTCTATCAGGTTCCCCGTCGTCCAGGTGACGCCTCACTCGAGGACGGCCGGCGGCATCAAGGGGATAACTCTACGCGCGAAAGACCGCGTCGTCTCAATGGACGTTGGCAATCCGGAGACCAGGCTCCTCGTGATCAGCCGCCTTGGTTACGGTAAGCTGACGCAGCTCGCCAAGTACCGGACACAGAACAGAGGCGGAGTCGGCATTAAGACCTTCAACATTACGAAAAAGACCGGCAACGTCGCCGCGGCAGAGTTGGTCGAGGACGATACAGAGGTCTACGTCGTATCCGAGCAAGCGCAGGTGATCCGGACGAGCCTAGAGGAGATCAGGAACACCGGCCGAGCGACACAGGGCGTAACAATATTCAAGCCGGCCCCCGGCGACAAGGTGGCGTCCATCGCGTGCGTCAGTGACCTCAAGGATGATCCTGAGCCCGAAGAGCCCACCTCCAAGGGGCGTAACGGGAAATCAAACGGAAAGAACGGGTCGAAGCAGCTAGAGCTTAAGGACCTTACATAGCCACTGGGGCGGATTAGCCGATCCGCTCCAGTGCTCTTCAAACGGCGTGGTCGGACGTTTATCTGAACTGTCCGGCTGCCGTTGGGTCTGCGAACCTCTTCTGATGCTGGTGCGTTACAGTATTCGATCATGGAACTCCGCGCAACCAGTTTCCGACCAGGCATCACCCAGATCATGTGGCCGCATTTTGTCTTGCTGCTAGTGCTGCTGGCCGCCTGTGGGGACCGCTCGAATGAGCCGAACTCGGCCTCGTCCACACCGTTGCCCTCGCCCAGCTCGACTCCCGCGCTGACGTCTACCGTCACACCAACCTCCATTCCCGCGCCGACCTTCGAAAAGTCCGACTGCCTATTCGTTCCACCGCCGGACCAGAAGATGGAGTGCGGGTTTGTAACGGTCCCGGAGGACCGCACTGCCGCCGGGAGCGCCACTATCAGGCTGCACGTCGCCGTGTTCAAGTAGAACTCACTAGATGCCGCGTCGGACCCGGTGGTATACCTCGAGGGTGGCCCCGGAGGAAAAGCGCTGGAGCTTGCCCGGCTATCGTTCACTCCCTACTACTCGCCTTTCCTCGATGACCGCGATTTCATCATGTTCGACCAAAGGGGAGTGGGCTTTTCGGAGCCAGCCTTGGACTGCCCCGAGTACGTTGAGTTCTCTTATGACATCTTGGACAAGAGATTGAGCGTCAAGGAGGCGGCCGACGGGTCCGTGGAGGCCGCGGAGCAGTGCCGGAAGCGACTGCTGGCAACCGGAGTCGACCTCCGGGCCTACACGAGCGCCGAGAGCGCAGCCGACGTCAACGACATTAGAGTGGCGCTGGGCTACGACGAATGGAACCTTTACGGGATCTCGTACGGCACCAGACTGGCGCTCACCGTGATGAGGGATCATCCCGAAGGCGTCCGAAGCGTGATTCTCGACTCTGTGTACCCTCTGGAGGTCAACCTCTACACGTCCGTCCTCGACAACGTAGCCCGCGCATTCTCGACGCTATTCACGGCCTGCGAGAGCGACTCGGCGTGCAGTGAACGTTACCCCAGCTTGGAAAAGACCTTCTATGGGTTAGTCGACGAGCTTGACGCAGAGCCGCAATCTGTCACGATCAGACACCCGATTACTAGGGAGGACTACGATGTGCTGATCACCGGCGACCGTATGCTGGAGTTCCTCTTCTTTTCGATGTATTCCACCGGGCTGATCCCACATCTTCCCCAGGCGGTCTCCGACGCGGCCGAGGGTCGCCTTCAGACCATGGCCGCGCTCCACGGCAACCTCCTCGTCTACGATCTGTTCAGCACCGGGATGCACCTCTCCTTGCAGTGTGGGGAAGAGCTCAGTTTCACGTCAGGGGACGATATCGCCCGTGCGGCCGACGCCCATCCACCATTGCGAGGTCTGTTGGAACGAGACCCGACCTTCGACCAGTGCGAGGTCTGGGAATCTCGAAGGTCCGCTCCGGTCGAGAACCAGCCGGTCGTGAGCGACATACCGACGTTGGTCCTGGCGGGCGAGATGGACCCCATCACCCCGCCGGAATGGGCGCGGGTGGTCGCCGGCAACCTCAGCCGAAGCTACGCTTTTGAGTTTCCGGGCGTCGGCCACGGGGCCAGCACGTCGGGGGGCTGCCCGCTGAGCATCGCGCTGTCTTTTCTCAACAGCCCTCGCTCGGAGCCGGATAGCGACTGCATAGGCGAGATGACTGGCCCCCGCTTCCGCTGACGACCCGGATCAACCGAGGCCCAAGCGACACGCATCAAACATCCGAAAGCACATGGATATCCACATGAGACTAAATGTCAGTTCGGTCCTGATCACATTGGTGGCCGGCATCTCGCTATTATCGGCGGCGTGCGGCTCATCTTCCTCCCCCGTGACTCCGACGCCCACTGCGACGATCACGGCGGTAAGCCCCGCCGCTTCGGCAACGCCAGAGCCCACTGCAATGGCGAGCGCCGTAGTGCCCACAATCTCGCCAACCCCGATACGCGAGGTAGCCTCGAGGATTTCCGAAACGTTGCCGACGGCTGCAGAAGCAGAAGTCAGACGAGTCGGCGACATAGCCTTCGAATTCCTGACTTCGTTTACCGAAGCCCACAGCCCGCGCCCGACGGGCACGCAGCAGGAACGGGCCGCGGCAGAGTTCCTGGCCGGGGTCTTCCGGGACATCGGCTTCCAAACGGAGTTCCAGGACTTCACGTTTGAAACGGTGTCGACGTCCGTCGAACTGGCAGCTGAGGGAGACGAGGTCCCCGCCGTCCAGGCGATTCGGATGACTCTCTCGGTGGAGGGTGCCGCGACCGGCGCCTTAGTCCACGTCGAAAGGGCATTCGCCGAGGACATTCCACTCGATGGACTAGAGGCCAAGATCGCCCTTATCAAACGAGGAGTCATATCCTTCGAAGAGAAGATCTCCCGCGTCTCGGAGGTGGGAGCGGTCGGCGCCATCGTATACAACAACGCGTCCGGGCTGTTCGGTGGAACGCTCCAAAACCGGTCGAGAATCCCGGTGGTCACGACATCACTGGAGATGGGCGAAGCCATTTTGGAGTTGCTTGAACGGCGAGATGTTGAAGCCACCGTTAGCGTTGCCAACGACCTAGTCGAGTCCCGAAACGTAATCGCTGAGATCCCGGGGACAGACGGCAGGGTGGTCGTATTGGGCGGCCACTACGATACTGTGCCCGGCGTGCCCGGCGCCAACGACAACGGGTCCGGCATCGCGTCGCTGATAGCCGCTGCTGAGGAGATCGCCGGATCAGACTACCCGTTCACGGTCCGCATCATCGCATTCGGGGCCGAGGAGCTCGGCCTGCACGGCAGCGAGCACTACGTGAACTCGTTGAGTGAGGAAGAGAGGGCAGCTATAGTCGCGATGCTGAACTACGACGCCCTGGCCGGAAGCGATGTTCTGGGAGTCACGGGCGACTCGGATCTCCAGGACACAGCTGTCGAACTTGCCAGGGATATCGGGATCGAACTCCGGCGTCGATTGCTTCCCAGAAATGCCAGCAGCGACCACGCATCCTTTCTGAATGCCAACATTCCAGCAGTGTTCTTCATGGACAACGATTTCTCACGCATTCACACACCGTACGACCGCCTGGATTTCATTCGCCCTGAACTGATGGGCCAATCAGTAGTTATCGGCCTCGCTCTATTGGATTCACTGGCGAGACCGTAGCCGCAGAGGTCTCAAAGTCGGGGCTGCCGGGATCGAGATTCAACTTGTACTGCCTTTTGGCTGCCTTTATAATGTGGTGGCGTGCGTCCGGAGACGATGCGCGTTTAGGGCGCTAGACGCTCACATTTTCATGACTGCCAGGAGACCTCAGTTTCGTCGATGACCACCAGCAAACGCGATTATTACGATGTCATAGGTGTCGGTCGGGACGCGTCAGACGAAGAAGTCAAGCGTGCATTCCGCAAGCTGGCGCTGGAGTACCACCCTGACCGGAATAAGAAGGTTGGCGCCGAGGAACGTTTCAAGGAGGTCAACGAAGCCTACCAGGTGCTGTCGGACTCAAAGAAACGCACTGATTACGACCGGTTCGGACACGACGGCGTGGGCAGCAACGGCGCCAGAGGGTTCGACGGCTACGACAACTTCGGCGGCTTTGGCGACATATTCGACGCATTCTTCGGCGGCGGCACGAGGACCCGGACCAGCTCGGCCAAACGCGGAGCGGACCTACAGTTCTCTATGTCCGTCGAGTTCGAAGAGGCTGTGTTTGGCTCGGAGAAGGAATTCGATGTCCAGCGCGTCGAGGTCTGCTCCGGGTGCAGAGGCTCCAGGGCCGAGTCTGGAAGCTCGCCGACGATGTGCGCCAACTGCGGTGGTACAGGTCAAGTTCGCCGCGCCAATCAGAGCATTTTCGGCCAGTTCGTCCAAGTAATCGACTGCGCCACATGTCGCGGCGAGGGCAGGACGATCAGCGACCCTTGCAAGACATGCTCGGGCACAGGCAAGGAGCGCCGCAAGCGCAAGCTCGTCGTCTCAGTCCCGGCCGGAATCGAGACCGGCACCCACATCAGACTGACCGGTAAGGGTGAGCCGGGCTCGAACGGCGGGCCGCCGGGGGACCTCTACGTGTCCGTCAGGGTCAAAGACCACGAGATATTCACCCGCGACAATGACGACCTACTGTATGAGATGACGTTGAACGTCGCTCAGGCGGCACTCGGCGCCTCCGTAACCGTGCCGGTCCTCCAGGGAGAGTCGCCTCTCGAAATCCCGCCGGGGACACAGAGTGGGCAGACCTTCCGGTTGAAGAGCAAGGGGATCGTCCAGGTGGGCGGGAGCCGACGTGGGGACCAGGTCGTCAAGATCTCGGTGGAGACTCCTCGGAAGCTGAACGAAGAGCAGAAGGTACTCTTAGAGGCCCTCGGCAAGAGTCTGGCCGGACACCAGTCGGGGACTGACAAGGGTCAGGACAAGCGTTGGCTGGGCAAGATCAAAGATGCCTTCGGCCTGGAAGATTAAGCCAGCGCTGTTCCGCCACACCGAGAACCATTTTGAAAACCCCGTCGGAGTGGCTGGAGCTCAGCGTTGAGGCCCCGCCCGAGTTCGTCGAACCTCTTTCTCAGATATTCCTGCGCTACGGCAATGGCGGAGTAGCGGTTGAGGAGGACGGCGGCTACAGCCCCGATGAGGGTGAGGTCGCCGGGCAACGCCGGGCCACGATCAGGACCTACGTTCCCATGGATTCAACGGCACAGGAACGCAGGAGCCGGATAGATATCGCCGTCCGTCTCGTTGCCAGCCTCGCTCCGGTGTCTGCTCTCACCGAAAGAGTGCTGAAAGAGGAGGAGTGGCAGACAGCGTGGAAACGGTATTTCAAGCCGCTTCACATCGGTGAAAACCTCGTAGTCAGACCTAGCTGGCTCGAAGACGTTCCAGAGGACGGCGAGGTGACCATCTGGCTGGACCCTGGCATGGCCTTCGGCACCGGCCATCACCCAACTACGCGAATGTGCCTTGCGCAGATTGAACGACTGGTCACGCCCGGCGCTCGCGTCATTGACGTGGGCTGCGGGTCCGGGATTCTGTCGATCGCCGCGGCCCGGGTTGGGGCGTCAGAAGTGGTGGGACTCGACCTGGACCCGGTGGCCATCGAAGTCGCGAGGCAAAACGCCGTGCAGAACCAAGTCTCCGGAACGCTGTCACTACACCAGGGCAGTCTACCGAGCCCCTGGGTCAACCCGGCGAGCTTTGATCTTGCGGTGGCAAACATCTCGGCGAAGGTGGTCACCGAGATCGCTCCCGACCTCGTGGCGGCCGTACGGCCAGGCGGAGCGGTGATCGTGTCGGGAGTCTCAGCCGAGAATCAGGACTCGGTCCGAGATGCCCTAACGGCAGCAGGCGCGGTTCCCGGCCACTCGTTGACAGAGGACGGCTGGGTAGTGCTTGTCGCGACGGTCTAGTAAGACGGCTGGACTGATGCACCGGTTCTTCGTTGCCCCCGAGAGCATACTCGCTAACCGCGTGGTGCTGCCGTCAGCAGTAGCAAGGCAGGTCTCACGGGTCCTGCGCCTACGTCCCGGGGACCAGATCATGGTGCTCGACAACGAAGGTTGGGAGTACTCGGTTACCCTGAAAGATGTATCCCATTCAGCGGCAACCGGAACGGTAACGAGCAAGGCTCAAGGCTCCGGAGAGCCTAAATCCAGGATCACCCTGTACCAGGGCGTATTGAAGGCGGGCAAGTTCGAGCTCGTGCTCCAGAAATGCACCGAACTGGGCGTGGCGGCCTTCGTGCCAGTGCTTTGCGCCAGGTCGATCCCTAGAACGCGAACCGACGGACCGGGCGAGAAGCGTGCTGACAGATGGCGCAAGATCGTCTCAGAGGCGGCAGAACAGTCGGGTCGGGCTCGTATCCCGACCATCGGGGACCATCTCGATTTCCGGGACGCCTGCAACGGAGTTCAGGGACCGGCGGTGATTCCGTGGGAGGGCGAAGACCGGCACGGGCTCCGACAAGCTCTGGCCGATCTGAAGGGCAGCCCGACGCCCCTGCTGAGCATATTCATTGGTCCCGAAGGCGGGTTCACCACCGAGGAGACCGACCTCGCACGAGCCCTAGCGATCGAGCCCGTGACCCTGGGGAGTCGGATACTTAGGGCGGAGACCGCCGCGGTTGCCGCCGTCTCCGCTGTCCTCTACGAACTCGGCGACCTGGGCGGCTAACCAGCGCAGCCTCACTCGGTACCTGGGGCACGCTCCAGCAGGTCTGATCTTGCCTGCTCCATGGGGACACCGTCGAAGAGCACGCTGTGCATTGCATTGGTGATCGGCATCTCCACGCCCAGCTTGTTGGCCAGCTTTTGGGCTGCGGCGGTCGTGTCGATTCCTTCCGCCACGTTATCCATGGAAGCCCGGATCTGGGAGAGCGGTTCACCTTTCGCTAGGCGCTCACCGACCTGGTGATTTCGGCTTAGTGGGCTAGAGCAGGTTGCTATCAGGTCGCCCATACCGGCCAGCCCGGCGAAGGTCTGCTGCTTGGCCCCACACGCCACGCCGAGGCGGGCAATCTCGGCGAGGCCGCGAGTAATGATGGCGGCCTTCGCGTTGTCTCCATACCCAAGCCCGTCGCAGATCCCCGCGCCCAGGGCGATGATGTTCTTGAGCGCTCCGCCTAGCTCAACGCCGGTAACATCGTCGTTGGTGTAGACGCGGAACAACGGAGAGTTGATCGCTTCTTGCGCCCGGATAGCCGTTTCTGCGTACTTGGAGGCGACGACCGTGCTCGTCGGCTTGCCTTCGAGTATCTCAGCGGCCAAGTTAGGGCCCGAAAGAACACCTATGGCCTGGTGAAGCGACTCGGGAAGTTCCTCGGAGAGGACCTCGCTCATGCGCTTGGAGGTGTCGGCCTCGAGCCCTTTGGTCGCGCTGACCACGACGGCAGACACGTTGATGGACTCCCGAAGGATCCTGATATTGTCTCGCAGAGCTCTCGACGGGACCGCCACCACGATCAAGTCGGAGTCGCCAAGGGCTGTGTCAGGAGACGACGTGACGGAAAGATTATCTGGAAAGGGATGACCGGGAACAAACCGACGGTTCTCGCGGTCTGCCTGCAGTCGAGCCGCCTCGTCGTCGGTCCGTGCCCACAGCGAAACTTCGTTACCGCTACCAGCGAGGAGAAGTGCTAGAGTGGTGCCCCAGCTTGTCGTCCCGACTACCCCAACCCGTGTCATCGAAGGGCCTGTGCCGGGGACCTAGGAGCCGCCGTGGAGTGTGTCTGCAGTCCCGCCCAGCTTGCGCTCTTCGCCTCTGAGGAGTCGCTGGATGTTCTCCTTGTGGCGCAAGAGGACCAGGGTGGTGCCTATCACACCGAACCAGGCATACTGGGGCTCGGCGAGGCTCGTCGTCAAGGACAGCGCAACCAGAGTGAGTCCTCCAACGGTTGCGCCCGAGATGGACCCAACGGAGACGTAGCGGGTGAGCAACAGAAGCGGGAGACCGATGATCGTGCTCGCCAGACCGGCAACGGGCGAGAGGACGATCAGCGCGGCCAATCCGCTGGCGGTTCCGCGGCCACCCCTGAATCCGATGAACACCGGCCATATGTGGCCGGCCAGCGCCGCGAGGCCTGCCCCGGCGGCGACACCGGCGGAGTCGCTGAACACACGGGCCAGTCCCACGGCAAGGGCGGCCTTGCCCATGTCCAGCACAAGCACAAGCACTCCAGCAGGCACGCCCGCCAGGCGCATGACGTTGGTCATGCCCGTGTTGCCGCTACCGTAGTCACGCACATCAATCCGCTTGGTTACGCGACCGACAAGGACCCCGAATGGGATGGAACCTAGCAGGTAGCCGAGTGGGATGAGGACCAGGTAGTCGATCAGCTTTCGCCCCTACCTTTGAAGTGCATTCTCAGAGGGCTTCCCTTGAAATCGTACGCGGCACGAATGCGATTCTCAAGGTACCTTCGGTACGAAAAGTGTACCATGTCGGACCGGTTTACGTAGAAGGTGAAGGTTGGCGGACCGGTCTGGTCTTGCGAGACGCTGTAGATCCTTAGTGACCGCCCTCCCATCGGAGACGGCGGGGGCTCGGACACGGCATTCATCACCGTCCGGCTCAGGTCATACCTCGGCACGCTTTTGGTCCACTCCGAATAGACAGCCTCGGCAGTGTCCAGCAGCCCGTCAAGCCCAGTCTGTCGAAGGGCCGAGGTGAAGCAGATCGGCGCGTAGCGGGCGAAGGCGAAACGAGTCCTGATAATGTCGGTCGCCTTCTCCCTGGTCAGCTCTACCTTTTTGGCGAGGTCCCACTTGTTGACGGCCAGCACCAGGCCCTTGTAGGCCTCCAGCACGTAGCTGGCGACGTGTGCGTCCTGGCTGGTGCCCAGCTCGGAGGCGTCGGTCAAAACGATGGCGACGTCGGCCCGGTCGATGGCGCGAAGGGAGCGGAGCACGCTGTAGTGCTCGATTCCGAGTCCAATCTTGCCACGCCTCCTTATTCCGGCCGTGTCGATCAGAAGCACCGACCGGTCACCTCGCTGAACGAGTGTGTCCAGAGTGTCGCGGGTCGTCCCGGGCACCGGGCTGACGATGGCCCTGTCGCTGTCGGTTATCGCATTGAGAAGCGCGGACTTCCCAACGTTGGTGCGGCCGACGATCGCCAGCTTCAGATCGGCCTCAGGCTCTGGGGCCTCGATTCCCTCTGGGAATAGGTCGACCACCCGCGTCATGAGGTCGTCGACGCCGATGTTGTGGTACGCGCTGATCGGCGTCGGATCTCCCAGGCCAAGCTCGTAGAACTCTACCGCTGAGAACGACCGCTCCTGGTTATCTGACTTGTTAGCTGCCAGAACGACCGGCTTTACGGTGCGTCTCAGCAGATCGGCTGCGTCGGCGTCGGCCGCCGTGGCCCCCGTGGCCGCATCTACCAGCATGATGATGACGTCGGCGTCGGCTATGGCGAGGTCGATCTGTGCCTTGACCTGCCTCCACAGATCGGTCTCCGGGAACAGGTCGAGACCGCCGGTATCGACGAGTATGAAGGTGCGGTCCCCCCATTCGACCTCCGAGATCACTCTGTCTCGCGTGGTGCCGGCGATGTCCGAGACGATGGCCGACTGCCGCCCGACCAGACGGTTGTACAGGGTGGACTTGCCAACGTTTGGCCGCCCTACGATGGCGACGACAGGTTTCATTACTGGGTTCCCTTCGGGAATCGAATCAAAAACGAAGTTCGTGAAGAACCTGAATGGCTAGTAGACACTGTGTGCGATTTTTCCATAAGACGAGTCTGAGATTTACAGGACGGCGGCGATCAGCACCTCAAATTGGGTCTACTCCGGCGTCTCTCCTTCGTCCACCAGTGTCTCCACTAGGGCCTTGCGGACCTGTGTGGCCTGCTCCGGACTGAGGGCGCCCGTCGCCTCGACAACCCCCTTTGACGCTTGGGCCTCGGCCTCCTCCTCAGACAGCCCCAGGCCGCTGGCCGCCTCACGGGCCCCCTTAACTACATCCTGAACGGCTTCTTCCAGATCGGCGCCTATTTCGCCAGCGCCGATAATGGCGCCCTCGGCAACCCCAAAGACCGCCTCCAGCGGGTCCAGGTTAGCATTGGCGAGCGCGTGAAGTGTCCCGGAAACCACTCCCCTTGCGAGGCGCTCAACGTTGAGGCTGGCCCCGTCTATCGTCCGGATGGCCTCCCTCGAAAGCTCCCGAGATGCCTCAATCCCATGCGTGCCGAGCTCTTCCAACTGGCCTATGGCCTCCGATACCGCACTACTCACATGCTGCGCGACGTCAGATACGCTCTCGACGCCACGAGACGCCGCCGTTACGGCAGTATTCAACGACGACGCCAACTGGTATGCCGTAACCCCGACGGCCACGTCGAGGCCCGGGATCCCGTGCAGGCGCCGCAGAGTCGTCAGCGGAAAGTGGGCCATGAGGCCCAGTCCGGGCACGGCGCTGAGGGCCCTCAGGTTGTCTCTCGTGCGGACCATCAGATCGTCCATGACCTCCTGGGCCTCCGCCTCTCCCTCTTCTCGAACACCGGCTAGCACCGCCAATGTGAACAGCCCGACTATGAAGGCCAGCCCAAACAGAAAGTCGTAGCCGGTGAGGAAGAAGGCGGGGAGATCGACGGTACGGGTCGGGTCTATCCACTCGATGCTGATCTTGAACTGCCTAACGCTAAAGAAGTCGGCGAACGCGCCTCCCAGCAGAGGACTGATCCCTGCCCCTAGATTGATGGCCACCGACGAAACCATCATGTAGGAGGTCGACTGGGCCTGCGGTGTCATCTTGAGCCGCATGGCGGTCATCCCGACTCCGACTCCCGCATTCGCGATTCCGATCAGTAGGTGGAGGAACACGAGAAGCGGAAAGGTCAGGACGTGTTTCTCCGGCATTGTCGTAAAGGCCCAGCCGAGAATAACTATGAAGTATAGGGCCGAGTTAACCGAGAGGACCGCCTTGCTGCCGTACCGGTCGATGATTGGCCCCCAGACTCGGAGGAACAAGACCGTCGCGACCTGACTGAGAACGCCCAGGCCGACCACCGCGGTGAGCGACATATCCAGTCTCGTGAGCATGTAGACGGCGAAGAATGGCACCGCCATATGTGCGGCCACGTGAAACAGGAACAGGAAGTTGACGAGCTGTCTGAAGTTCCTGTCCTTCAAAGGTGCGCTGAGAGTTTTCAGCGCCGACGGCCGCGGGCCCTGAAGGGTCGGCATCCGCAGCTCAGGAATGGTGGCCATCGCTCCTACCGCAGCCATACCCATAATCATGCTGCCGAACAGTATCGCCAGCGAATAGCCGAACACGACGTTCTCCGGGCTGACCTGGCCCTTCCACAGGTCGATAAAGAGAGCGGCCCCCATGCCTACGATCGCCGCTGCAATGGTTGCCGTCCGAGTGCGGTCGGCGAAGAACTTGCCCAGTATCTCTTGAGGAACGATATCCCTGAGCCATCCGTTCCAACTGGTATTCAGGCTGGCGCTGGCCACACCTCTCACCGCGACAAAGAAGAGAAGCACGCTCACAGCGCCGGCGTTAGGCACTTCCAGAACGAACGGAATGACGGCGATCGGCGCCCAGGACGCATACACGACAAAATACGAAGAAACGGCGATGACCTTGCGCATCCTGACCCGCTCGATCAACACGACGATCAGTATCTGTAGCGGCTGGACCAGGAAGGGGACCGCCATCATTATCCCTATGTGGAAGTTGGAGGCGCCGAGGATCAGCGCAAAGGCCGTTAGGAACCCTCCCGATACGAGGCCGTCCGCGCCCGACGCGATGACCATCTGCCGGGTCAGACCCCGCAGTCCTTGCTGCGTCTCCTCCTCGGTCAGGGTGTTCTTTGGCTGAAATAGCCGCAACATTATAGTCATGGCAACGGCATCTCCGCGCGACAGCTAGGTCGGCGCTGGACTTGGGGCGTCTGCGTTCGCATCGGTTTTCCCGATGTCTGACGGGGGTCCATTGGTCTACCGGTCGCCGCTAGGCCTTAGGACAAGTACAGGGTCCCCGCAGTGGCGCACCACCTGGTCGGTAACACTGCCCATGGCCCAGCGCTTCAGACCGGACCGTCCATGAGTCGTCATGACCACCATATTATCAGTCCTGCTTCTGGCCGTCTCAATTATCACCCTCGCCGCACGCCCCATGGAAGTGTGAACACTTACCGATGAAAGGCCTAGCTCCGAAAGGCGCTGCTGGACGCCTTCCAGGTATTCCGAACTCTGCTTGCTAAGGTCTTCAAAGAAGATGTCTACCTGGGACGGTATCTCAAGCCCTTGCGCCAGATAGCTCGCCGTCGGTGTGGCCATCACAAGTATGATCTCCAGCTTCAAGGCCTGTGCAAGGAAAGCCGCCGTTGGCAGAATCTCCTCTGATAGCTTTGATCCATCGAGTGGCACGAGGATAGAGCTCAGCCGGTACTCCTCCTCTTGCCGCTCGGTGTGGGCGCGGTATACAAGGACCGGGCTGGTGGCCGACTGGACCACCTTATCGGTCACACTCCCCATCAGCCACCGGGAGATGCCGGAGAGACCGTGAGTAGTCATCGCCGTCAGGGTTGCAGGAGCGCCCATCGGCCTCATCGACGATGGCTCCGGCGACGTTGCCTTCCGCCACCTTGTACGGCACGTCCAGCCCGTGCGCTCGTAGTGGCTCCGACAGCTTCTCCAGGTACTGTATGAAGCTGTCTCTGTAGTCGTCGGTCATGTCTTCGAGGAGCAACTGGTCCGTGAGTTCCGTGGGGTCCAATGGTGGAAGCGCCACGGAGGTCAAGACATGTAGGAGATCGACCTTGGCATTTATCGCGGGCGCGATTAGCCTGACGAAGGGAAGTATCTGCTCTGAAAGGCCTGAACCGTCGAGTGGCACCAAGATACGCTCGTACAATGTATGCCTCCTTGATTGTAGTTGCTCGGTTAGGTTGCTCGTCAGGAGATGTTTCCCGCTGGGCACGCCGCCCAAGGAATCATCGGAGAGCGCCGCGCAGTTCGGCGACCTCTCTTCGGAGTCCCTGTATCTCTGCAACGAGATGCTCCAGGGTGGCCTTGCTGGGGTCCTCGGCCTTCACGAGCACGGACGCCAGATTGGCCGTGAGCCCGCCGAAAAGGCCTATCCCGCCTATCATGAGGACGAAGGCCACCGCCCTGCCGGGCACCGTGATTGGCACCATGTCCCCGTAGCCCACGGTTGTCACGGTTACGGTGGCCCACCACATGGCGTCCTGGAACGAGTTTATTGTGGAATTGTGCCCCACCTCGAACGAGGTTACCGCGGTTGCCGCCACGACGATCAGCCCGATGGCGTAGACCAGCAGGAAGTCGACATTGGTGAGCCTGCGGGCGCCCCTGAAGGCCCGCGAACCGAAGACGAACAGCCGAAGCAGCCTTAGAGGCCTTGCGAAGGGTACGGCTACGATCACCACCTCGAGCCAGTGAGCTCTCATGTAGGCGAGCTTTTGTGGAGCGATGGCGATCTTCGCGATAAGGTCGATGGCGAATAACGCCCAGACAAAGGCGTCCAGGGCGACGTAGGTCGTTTCGGTCTCCGGTGACAGGTCCCACAACAAAGGGCCGAGTAGCAATGGGACCATGACGAACGACAGCACGAGAAGAGGCAGCTCCGTGAGTCGCTCGATTCGCACGAGCATCTCTTCTCGACGGATATGATCACCGTGGCTTGGATCGCCGAGGACTTTCATGACAGACCTCTCCGGCTCAAAGTGCCCATTGGCTACCTCGGCCTGGGAACGTACCCAAGATAGGTTGCCAATCTCCCGGGGTCAACCGCGGTCGGCACGAACCGGCCCAACCGCTTGGCCCCCATCCCCATCCACCGTCGTACCCAGAACCACCACAGCACTCCAACAATGACGGCAGCCATGAAGCCAAGGACCGCAAAGTATCCCCAGGACCATGCCAGCTCGGGCATGTTTTCGAAGTTCATGCCGTAGATGCCGGCGAGCAGGGTGAGCGGCAGGAAGATGGTGGCGACAACGGAGAGCACCCTCATCGTCTCGTTCTGCTGGTTCGCCACGGCCGTCAGGTGCATCGTCAGGGCGTTGTCGGCCCTCTCCCTCAAGGCCTCGTTGGACCCCTCTATCCGCAGAACGTCGTCGTATACGTCCCTGAAGTAGCGCTGGGCGTCTCCGCTGATCTGGGCAAACTCTCGTCTGCTAGCCCGACTGAGCATTTCACGCTGAGGCACAAGCGCTCGCCTCAGTCGCAGGCTCGACCTCTTGAGGGCCAGGATCGCTTCTAGAGCGGACGGATGGGGACGACGCAGGATCTCGTCCTCGACATCGTCCACTCTTTCTCCTAAGCGCTCGATTGTTGGGGTGATGTTTTCTACCAGGGCATCAATTAGTGCGTGGGCCAGGAAAACCGGGCCGCTCTTCATGGGCCCCCCGTCCGTCAGGACTCGCTTCATTACCCCTTCGATACTGTGGAGGAAGATGTTGTGGGTACTGACTACGTAGTGACGTCCCAGGACCAGGTCCAGCTCCGTCGTCTGGACGATCTCAGCCTCGGCGGTATAGTCGATTCCCCTGAGAATCATGAACAAATAGTCCTCGTATTCATCCGCCTTAGGCGTGTGGATATTGGGGTCGACGCAGTCCTCTATGGTAAGCGGATGGAAGCCGAACACCCGGCTTAGGAACCTCCCATCGTCTTCGTTGGTGTCGGAGATGTCGACCCACAATACGCCCTCGTTGGACTTGAACGCGGCGCTGACCTGTTCTTCTGATAATTCACGCTGTAGCTCCCCTCCCGGGGTCAGGTAAAAGGCATTGAATGGCATGACTAACCTCCAATCATGTGCCGGGGTAGCCGGACCTTCCTAGCCCGGGGAGCCTGACCGACGAACGCAGGATATCGAGACCTCCGAGGACGGCCCAGCCCGCGACGCCCGAGACCAGCGAGGCGACCAGTATGCCGAGCTTGGCCTCGGACGCCAGGTCCGGGTCGGTGAAGGCGAGCCCCGTGACGAAGAGGGACATAGTCAATCCAGGGGACCAGAGGCCGGACGGCCTCTTCTTCAAGGGGCGCTGCTTCGCCGGTGACCTTCAGTGTCACGTGGTCGGCCTTGACCAGCTCGTCCTCCGGCTCAATGACCGCCGCAGCGCGAGTCTTCCGGTCGCCGGTCCATTCGCTCGGCTCGACCATGGATGCCAGGACGATCTTCGAGTCCAGGTCGCGGCACAGGCGGCAGACAAACGGTAGATAGCACCGGACCGGGTAAGGTCGTCGGTGTCTATAGGGACCAGCGCCTTCTTGAACACACTGGACCTCTTGGCTATGCCACGATGCTCGACCTTGTCAGCCCCCGGATTTCCCACATTCTACTCCGCGAACAGCGCAGCCAGGATGGCCTTTTGAGCGTGAAGGCGGTTCTCGGCCTGGTCGAAGACCACGGAGCGCGGGTGCTCCAGCATGCCCTCGGACACCTCTTCGCCGCGGTGGGCCGGCATGTCGTGCATGAAGACGGCGTCTCCTTTGGCCCTCGCGAATAGCTCTTCGTCTACCTGGTACCCGGCGAACGCGCGCAGCCGCTCTTCTCGCTCGGACTCATCGCCCATGCTTACCCAGACGTCGGTGTAGACCACATCCGCGTCTCGGACCGCGTCGCGAGGGTCCTCCACCCACTCCAGTCTCGACTCGCTGCGGGCCGCGCGCTTTCCCGCCTCTTCCCACGCGACGGTGCGTACCTGGTAGTCCTTGGGAGTCGCGATTGTGAAGTTGGCTCCGACCGAAGCGCAACCGAGTCCCAGGCTGGCGGCGATGTTGTTACCGTCGCCTACGAAGGCAACCTTGATGCCGTCGAGCCGTCCTTTTTGCTCGTGTATCGTCAGAAGGTCCCCCATTGCCTGGCAGGGATGCTCGAGGTCTGAGAGCGCGTTGACCACGGGGATGGAGGCGCGCTCGGCCAGTATCTGAAGGCTCCGATGTGAAAAGACGCGGGCGACGATGCCGTCCACCCACCTGTCAAGGACGCCAGCGATGTCAGACTCGGGTTCCCGCGTGCCAAGCCCGATATCTTCCTTGCTCAGGTAAACGCACTCGCCGCCGAGCTGGCGTATGCCGACCTCGAAGCTCACCCTCGTCCTGAGCGACGGCTTTTCGAATAGCAGCGCCAGTACCTTGCCTTCCAGCGGCCTGGGGCTGTCGCCGCTCTTCATCTTCTGGGCGGCCTGGACCATGGCCGAGACCTCTTCGGCCTCGAGGTCCGCCACCGATAAGAAATCCTTGCCCTTCATTTCGCCTCCACCAGAGGAATATAGCAGATAAGGAGGGCTACACGAAGGCGCCGCTGGCGTGAGTCGTCACTGTGTTGGCATAAGTAGGGCTGGTCCAATGTGGCCGTCTCATTCGCCATTAGCGTCCGGGTTACGGCCGTCGCAGCTCTTCCAAGAAAGCGCGGTCTGCGGCGGACAGATCAGCCGATTCGAGTAGCTCAGGGCGGCCCAGGAACGTTGTGCGTAGCGACTCCTCGCGTCTCCATCGGGCGATCTCGGCGTGGTTTCCGGACAGGAGGATGTCGGGAACCCGCCATCCACGGAACTCCGCCGGGCGGGTGTATTGGGGAAACTGGAGGAGGCCGGTGGTAAAGGAGTCGTCCTGAGTCGACTCCATCGAGCCGACCACGCCCGGGACCAGCCGCGAGACCGAGTCGATCACGACCATCGCCGCGAGCTCCCCTCCACTGAGAACGAAGTCGCCGATGCTTATCTCGTCCGTTGCCAGATGCTGACGGACCCGCTCGTCTACACCCTCGTAGCGCCCACAGATCAACATCAGCTCCTCGTGTTCGGACAGCTCTTCTGCGACCCTTTGCGTTAGCCTTCGGCCCTTCGGCGACAACAGGACTACCGGCGAATCTTCCGCGAAGTTGCTCAACGATCTGACCGCCTCGGCAGCTTTGAAGATCGGCTCCGGCTTCATGACCATTCCGGGCCCGCCTCCGAACGCGTAGTCGTCCACTGAGCGGTGGGGCCCGTCCGCGTGCTCCCGGATGTCATGGACCTCGATATCGATCAGGCCTTCCTTGCGGGCGCGGGCAATGATGCTCTCGGCAAAGGGGCTATCGAACATGGAAGGAAATAGGGTCAGGACGTGGAATCGCATGACGTGTGTGGCTCCGGTGGGCGACCCTGCAGGTCGCCCTACAGCGATCTAAGGCATCTGCGCACCGGCATTAGTGAGACGGATGGCCGCGCCGGCCGCGTATCATCTCCAGCCCGTGGGGTAGTACGGGGGCCGCAACCTCAAGACACTCCCTTACCCCCTTAGGACTTCCCGGAAGGTTGACTATCAGGCAGCCGGACCGCACACCCGCCACGGAGCGGCTCAACATCGATAGGGGTGTCTTCTTCAGCGTCTCAATGCGAATGGCCTCGGCGATACCTGGGACTTCAATGTCCAGCACCGCGCGTGTGGCCTCAGGAGTCACGTCTCTGGGGCCCAGCCCTGTGCCCCCAGTGGTCAGTATGAGAGCGAAATCTCCCGAGTCCGACCATTCGCGAAGCCTGGTGGAGATGAGCTCCGTTTCGTCGGGTATGATGTCTCGCCGCTTCAGGTCGAACCCTTGACCCGTCATGATCTCGACGATGGCGTCACCGCTCGAATCCTCACGTTCCCCTTTGGATCCGGCGTCGCTGATGGTCAGGACGGCGAGTGCGTACTTTTCGGACATGTGTCAACACTTTTACTAGAAAAAGTCTCAAACAAGTTCAAAAATACCTTGCGGCTCGAATGTAAAGCTGGGACACTCGATCAAGCACCGACATTAGAGGTCGGTCGGCGCGTCCATTCTAGCACGCGTCGGTATGTTCGGCCCTGGAAACTATGAAGGTGCAGGACGGGTGGCAAGTGCCGCCGATGGACCTCGGTTAGAGAGTGGAGCAGCCAAATGGTGGAAACACACCATTCGCCGGTACTGCTTCAAGAGGTCGTAACGGCGCTCAAGCCTGGCCCGGGGGGCAGGTTCGTTGATTGTACGGTGGGGGAGGCGGGGCACGCCGTGGCAGTCCTCGAGAGAGGGGCCGGGTTGCTCGGCATAGACCTGGACTCGGACGCGCTCGGGGTGGCTCGGAGGAGGCTGGAAAAGCACGGCGATCGCGTCCACTTAGTGGCGGGGAGCTACGCCGACCTGGAGACCATCGCGTCGGAACATGGGTACGTACCCGCGGACGGGGTACTTTTCGATCTGGGGATCTCGTCGCTCCAGATAGAAACTGCGGCCAGAGGATTCAGCATACAGAGAGAGTCTCGTCTGGATATGAGGTTCGATTCGACACAAGAGCTGACGGCATACGAGGTGGTCAACACCTACTCGGAGCGGGAGATCGCTGACCTGATCTACCAGCTCGGTGAGGAACCGTCGTCGCGCCGGATCGCTCGTTCAATAGTGCATGGCCGTCC
>JAQBTI010000183.1 GCA_027624995.1 Chloroflexota bacterium | reverse complement strand
CATTTGGAACAGTCCACCGCGCTCTCAAGCTCCACGTTACGCTATACCACGGACGGACCGCGTTACAGCGGTGTTACGCAGGCCAACGCCGCTAGGATAGCACGGAGGGGGCCAAAATCAAGCTTCTCGGCACAGCTCGGCGGTCTCCGCGGCAGGTCTCCCCTAGGCCCGCGCGCCGGTCTTGAGGGAGACCAGCAGCTTTTTGGAAGACGCCGCGATCTCGTCCACGGCGGCCTCGAAGACAGCCTCGTTGGCCCGCGACGGGACCCTGTAACCGCTCACCTTTCGGACGAACTGCAGCGCGGCGGCGCGCAACTCTTCGTCGGTGGCGGGCTCGTCATGGCGTCGCAGGGTCTTGATGCTTCGACACATCGCCGTAAACTCCTGATTGGCCGAATGCCAGCAGTGTGTAGGTTCCCCGGATTATACTGTCCTGACCTGTCCGAGGAGTACACCCTGCCATGAGATTTGAAGCTCCGCTAGACCCCGGCCTCACAGAGGAGCTCTTCGAGTTCTGGGTCTCCATTTTTGGGGAGCCTATGGACCTGCCTCCGAAGGTCTTCCTGGGAGCCGAAGTCGAGCATAACCACAACACCGTGTACATGGCCAGGCGGGAGGGCAAACTCGCGGGCACGTGCGGACTGACGATATCAATGTCCGTGCCAGCGCTCGGAGGCTTCGGTGAGGTCGCGACCGATCCTGGACTTCGACGTTCCGGCATAGCGACGGAACTCTGCAAAAAGGCCGTCGACGACTTCCGTGAAGGGGGAGGGCAGGCGCTATTTCTCGGCACGGGCAATCCCGCCGCAGCGCGGATCTACCATCGGCTCGGGTGGCGGAAGCTTGCGGGGGCCAATGTCATGGCCAACATCTCAACCAGCGGTTCACCGGAGGAATACATCGTAGATTTCTTCCGAGGACTTGGCAGGGCCACGGTCCGTCAGGCCTCACCCGCAATCAGGGTTCCAATGATCCCTTTGATAACGCTTCCTCACGACTGGCAGGTGCTGGACGCAAACACCGCCATGTTTTCGACGCGCTATGCGGTTCAGAACTCGTGCATGGGGCTCTACCGTCGCTACGATCAGCTTGCACGGGATGGTAAAGGTGCTTGGTTTGGGGCGGTGACGGATGACGGCCCCGTGGTCGGGCTTTCGACTGCGTGCCTGGACAGCTCGGGTGCCTGTCGAGTCGACGGATTCGCGCTAAGGAGCCACATGGAGACCTGGCCACAACTGATCGAGGCCGCGATCACCTGGGGTCGGGGAGGCGGGGCCTCGGTGACGCAGGCCGTTGTTGGAGTGGAAGACGAAGAAAGGCGCGCGCTCTTCGAGGGTCTGGGGTTCGCAGGGGTTGGTCCTGGCGACCCGTTTGACCTCGGTGGACGCGAGGTGAAGTCCGAAATCCTACAGCGCAGCGAATTGTAGGCGGTCTTTTCGGATGCCCAGTGTTTACGCTCTGGCGTAAACCTGGATGCGGTGGCGGTTGCGATCAACAACGTACAGCCGCCCAGCCCCGTCCAGCTTGACCGAGACCGGCGCCCAGAATATGTGCTCAATGTGTGACGACAGCTCGTGCTCACTGTCCCCTCGAATATTCTCGGCAGTCCGCAGGTTGGAGTTCGCCCGCAGGCGTGACTCGTCCAGGTTGGCGTCGAGGAACTGCTGCGCCCAGGGTGAGACGGTCGCCTCTCCCCGTAACTTCATCACGAATCCGCCATCGGGGTCGAGGATCTGCACCCGCTCGTTGCCCCAGTCGGCGACGTACATGTAGCCCTCGCCGTCGACAGCAACACTGGACGGCCTGTTGAACTGGCCGTCTCCGTCGCCCGATTCGCCATGCTTGGAGACGAAATCTCCGTCCGGCGTGAATCGCTGGATGCGGTCGTTTCGCCAGTCAGCGACGTAGACATCCCCGCCGGGCGAGACGGTCAGCCCCCACGGCAGATCGAACTCGCCGTCGCCCGAGCCCTCGCTGCCAAAGTCGGATATGTATTGTCCGTCCCTCGTGAACTTCTGTATGCGGTTATTGCGGTGGTCGGACATATAGAGGTGATCGTCGCTGTCGAAGGCCAGACCGCAAGGGCCGTTTATCTGTCCAGACTCCGTTCCTGGAGTCCCCCATTTGTCAAGAAAGTTACCGTCGGCGTCGAATATGGAGATGCGCTCGAGGTATTCGTCACCCACGTAGACTTTGTCGTCTTTGTCTATCGCGATGGAGGCCGCCCATGTAAACTGCCCGTCCCCCTCGCCGATGGAGCCGAAGACCCCGTAGTACTCGCTCTCCAGGTCGAGCATGCACACTCGGACGCCGCGGGGATCGCCCTCATGCGACCGACTCAGTCCGTAGATGCGGCCGTCCCCCCGGACTGCCGCATCTACAGGGTAATAGAAGCCCCGGAACTCCATTGCGGCGACGCCCAGGGTGCGGTCGTACTTCAGGAACTCGGCTTTCGACGTCGTTGTCACAACGCGGCCTAGCCTTTTTGAAACTCGGGTGTGGAGGCGACCAATCGCAGCATCTCTCCAACTGCGTTCTCGTGGCCGCCCGACGACGACTTCAAGTTCTCCGCGTGTGCAAGCAGCACTGCACGGGTGGGTTCCGACACTTCGATTGCACCCAACTGGTCGAGACAGCTCTGGACGAGCCGTTCCGGCGATGCCACCCCGCCGGCGTCGGCCATCGACTTTCCGATCATGGCCTTAATGCCGGGCTGATTCACGTCACTGAACCTCTCCGAAGCGAAGTTGATTCGCTCGACCAGGTTGCCGGTGTCGATCCATTCCACACCCGCATGCCATCCCTCTACGCTGGGAGGGTTGAGGAGTGACTGGCCCATCGTAGACATCTCGGAGGCTGCGCCCTGCAGCTTGGGGTCGGGCTTGTTTAACTCGCCCGTCAGCCTCAACACTCCGCTGACCAACTCCGCCGGACTCTTGACCTTCTCATACCAGCTATCTCTCGACTTGAAGAAGTCCGAGTTGAACATGACTCGCAGCATCTCACCGACATCGTAGCCGCTCTCGAAGTAGGCGCGCGAGAGGATTTCGATCGCCGCCGGGTCCCTTGGCTCAGAGTAAGGCCATTGCGTTACCGGTGGCTCGTCGGCGACAAAGAAACTGTACATATGACGCGACATGAACCTGGCCGTAGCGGGTTGACGGCAGATGATCTCAACGATGTCTTCACCTGTGAGCTTGCCCGTCTCGCCCAGGAAGCTCTTTTCGCCGTCGTCGTGGTCCTCTGGGCGGTACTCGAAATGGAGGTTGAGACGTCCATACGGCCAGAGCGAGTCGTTCTGTGCGCGGCGCTCCATGTATCCAGCGTTGCCGATGGTCCAGCCTGTGAAAGCCCTGGCGGCCTCCTTGATGTCGTCCTCGCTATAGTTTCCGACGCCCATCGAGAAGAGCTCGAGCAACTCCCTGCCGAAGTTCTCGTTGATCGCCGTCTTGTGGTTGTCGTGGTTGTCGAGCCACAGGATCATAGAGGGGTCACGCGAAAGCTCGACCAGGAGAGTCCGAACGTCACCCATGCCCTGTCTGCGGAACATGTCTATCTGGTCCATAAGTACCCGGCCCTGGGTGAGCTTCGAGTAACCCGTGGCGAAGATACCGTGCCAGAATAGGGCCACCTTTTCCTGCAGCGGCCTCTTGCTGTTGACCATTCGGTAGAGCCAGTAGGCGGTGACGCCACCTGTGCCGATCATCCCGGAGTGATCGGGATGGTAGCGGTACAGCATGTCCATAGGAACATCGTCCTCGGCTGCCGAGTCCAACAGCCTGTCCACTGTGGCCTCGTACCCGTCGACTGCGTACGCCTCCAGCTCGGCCCGTGTGGCGCCGAATCCGGCCCGGCGCATCAGGTGTGCGATGAGTGCAATATCGGAAGTGCTCATAGTTTCTCCTCGTTGGCCTGGCGGATGCTACCGGCGTGAGTGCGACGATTATAGAGAGGCCAATATGGCCGGTCAACCGGTCCGTTATGAGTCCTCAGAGCCTTGGACCGGCTCTGAAATCGCCTTGACAGTAGTTTGGAAGTTTAAGTAGCTTACACGAGGAGAGCCCCGCTCGTCGTTGCAACTCTACGGGGGTAGGGCTTCAGAATCATGAGCGGGGCTCCCAGCTATCATAGCACCTCCGTGCTATTGGCAGTCGCCGGCTGCATGGTGGTCACTCGACCGGCGGCGCCAGTTTACGCTCTCCCATTATCGATTCCGCCGCGTAGACTCGGTATTGGTTCTGCTTCCCGGGGGAGACGTGCCCGACTTCCCACAGCGTCCGACCAGCCCTGTCCACCTCTGCTATCACGTACACTCGGCAGCATTCGTCAGCGAACATGCTGCCGAACATTACCACGGTGTTCCCGTTTTCCAGCCGCTGGACGCTCGAGCAACAGATGGCAAAGAGCGGTTGCGTGTAGCGGTACTCCCAGACTGTGGTCGCGGTCATTTTGTCCAGGTCCAGTTCCAGCTCCAGTGCCCGTGAGAACTGACCTCCCTCGGAATCTGGCCGTCGATTGCCGTTGTCGAACAGGAGGACATTCCCGTTCGGCAGCGGGACCGCTGAGTGTTGGGCGTAAAATCTGTCTCTGTGACTCGAGAAGGTAAAGTCGCTGCCGGGACCTCCCAACCGCCAACGCAACGACTGAAAGTCCGCCGCAATCAAAACGACCTGATTGAGGTGTCCGAGCGAGACCAGAACGCTGCCATCTTGCGACATGACCGCCGAGTTGCCGTGGCTCCAGTCCTCGACGCTTCGGTCACGGTCGCAGCCGCCCCAGAGCGGGTGTCCCGGGAGGCGGTAGTTGGAGTAAGGCTCGACCCTTTCGGCAGGCGAAATGAAGTCGAAGATGTTCCAGACGACCTCAGCCTCGCCCGTGGCCGGGTCCCAGATACCGACCGCGTCCCCTTCCTGTGGGGCCGCGCGGCCCTCGTAGCCCTCCCACAGGACCTCTCTCGAGAGGTACATCACCCGGCCGTCGGGCAGCACTTGGACCTCGTGGTGGATGGGGCCAAACCCATCGCACTCGTCCGGGAGACGTGCCACCTCCGTCCCCACCGGGGTGATCTCAACCAGGCCGAGGGCAGTCGTACCCCCCTTGAAGCCCGCGATGTAAACGATATTCCCGTCGGGTCTCTGGTCCATCACGTAGGGCTGCTCCCCCTCCGGGGGCTCGAAATACCACACGACGTGGCCCTCACCGTCGAACGCCGCCAACCCAACGAACTCATTCTGCCGAAACTCCAGGAAGGTCAGGTCCAGGGTTGGGGCCCCGC
>JAQBTI010000182.1 GCA_027624995.1 Chloroflexota bacterium | reverse complement strand
GAGAATCAGAACAAAAATCCTTAGGGAGGTTTGCTTGGCCCACAGGGACCTCAGGGCGACCCAGGCCCGGCAGGATCCCAGGGACCGGCAGGTCCTCAAGGCGCTACCGGCACTCCCGGTACTATCGGTCCCCAAGGACCTCAGGGCGATCCAGGCCTAAGCTGTTGGGACCTCGACGGTGACGGTCTGCCAAGCCCAACAGAGGATGTGAACGGTGATGGTCTGGTCACCGTTCTAGACTGTCAAGGACCGGAAGGGCCAGCCACAGACCTGTCGCTTCTATTGGCTAGAATCGACGAGTTAGAAGCTAGGGTCCTGGCGCTGGAGACCGGGCCAATGGCCACGCTCACCCTCGACAGCGTCTACAACAACGTCCTTTCCATTCTAGTGGAGGCAGGTCCCGCGGTGATTCTTCCCATAGCCGACCCCAACACCGACCCGACACAGCCTACCTTCACGACCATCGGGTCCGAGCAGCTCGTTTTCACCTGGAGCAAGCTTCCCTCCACCTTCAGCACCCCGCTGGACTTCACTGACCCCAGCGCTTTCCAGGGCATCGTACCGGTCCTCAGCTTCAACGGGACCGATGAGGGCGCTATGTCCACAGACCACCCGTTCTGGAGTGCGGGTGCCAACGGTTCGCCGGGGAGTGAGCCCTCTTTCAGCATGGGCGCATGGATAAACTTGAGCAGTGGCACGGAACTCCAATACATCCTATCCAAGTTCGACAACACGAGCGGCGCAAAGCAGAGAGAGTGGGACTTTACAGCTGGCGGTAATCGGGGCGAACTGCTTCTTAGAGACGAGTCGAACAACGCATGGATCGGTAGAAACATTTCCGGTACGGCAACACCCGGCCTGTGGGTGTTCTTGGTAGCTACCTACGACGGAAGTGGATCGAACTCAGGCATTTCGTTCTATCTGAACTCCGCACCAGCCGGTAACGTCGTCGGATCATTCGGGAGCTACGTTGCCATGGAGGACACCACCAGCGCAGTCAGACTGGCCTTCCGGCAGGGATCGTCTAAGCAGGAGTTCTATTTCGGCGGCAAGATGGGCGGCGGGCCACTAGGACCGTTCTTTGTGCAAGGCACGCTGAGCCCGCAGCAGGTCCTGGACCTTTACAATGCGGGCGCTTCGGCTATGGGATTGATTCCCTAGCTGGCAATATCCATTCGACTCAGGGAACATGACCTCTAGGTTTCGACAATGGACCGGCGGTTGTCCGCATCGCCACTCTAGCCAAGTAGCTGGTCCGCCAATGCGCCCGGCTCGGTGACGGGTAGGTTGCAGACGTAGTTCTCGCACAAGTAGGCGGTCGGTCGGCCATCGATTCGATCTCGCCCTTCCAACAGGGGCACGGCATGTCTTGCCCCTTCGTCATCCAAGCCGTCCGTCCCGACGAGGACGCGGTTCGGCAAAAACCCGCGGAAGACTTGGGATAGCAGGGCATCCGTACCATCTTCGCCTGGTCTCCCGATGATCGCCACCTCTTTGGGCGTCGACAGGTAGAAGTCCAGCGCACTGAGCCAGTGTCCCGCCCCGGTGGGGAATCGAGCCATGAGCTCGCGGACCGACCGAAGAGACTTGACCGCTCTTCGCTCGAACTCGGAATCGCCGGTGACGACGGCCAACCGCAGCAGCACGTCGGCCGCCATGGAGCTTCCGGATGGAATGGCGTTGTCGGTGTAGTCCCTCGGCCGGACGAGCAGTTCCTCGTGGTCTCGGCCGGTGTCATAGAACTGACTCGTCGAGTCGTCCCAGAAGAGGTCCACCATCGCGTGGCCAAGGGTGATGGCCTCCTGAAGCCACCGTTGACTCAGGGTCACCTCGTGCAGCGACAGCAGGCCGTCAATGACGAAGGCATAGTCCTCCAGATAGCCCTTCAGTTTGGCCTCTCCGTCCCTGTACGTCCGCAGAAATCGCCCATCTCGGACCAGGCTGTCAAGAATGAATTTAGCGTTTTGGTTAGCTTTCTCGACGTAGTCCGGGCGGCCGAGAGCGCCCCCCGCCTCCGCAAAGGCCCGCATCATCAGTCCGTTCCACGACGCCAGCACCTTGTCGTCCAGGCCGGGAGCCACGCGCCCGTTTCTCGCCTCCAGCAGCTTCGCCCGAGAGCGGCTTAGCACGCCTTCGAACTCCTCATCCGACAATCCGTCCCGGCCGCCGACGGAGCGCGCGTCCTCGGCGACGTGAAGAATGGACAGGCCCTCGAAGTTGCCTTCCCTGGTCACGCCGTAGTGCGCGTTGACCAGCTCCCCATCCGGCTTGCCGAGTACCTCGATAATCTCCTCCGGCCGCCAGACGAAGAACTTGCCCTCCACCCCCTCGCTGTCGGCGTCCTGGGCCGAGTAGAACCCGCCCAGCGGGTCGGTCATCTCCCGGGCGACGTAGTCGAGGGTCTCCTCGACGACCTTGCGGTACAGAGGGTCGCCCGTGACCTGGTAAGCGTGCACGTACAGCTTTACAAGAAGGGCGTTGTCGTAAAGCATCTTCTCGAAGTGCGGGACCAGCCAGTAGGTGTCGGTCGAGTACCGGTGGAACCCGCCGCCTATCTGGTCGTAGATCCCGCCCTCGGCCATCTTCCTGAGGGTCGTTTCCACCATCTCGAGCGACTGCGGGTCCTTGAAGCGAACGTGATGGCGGAGCAGGAATTCGTAGGTCATCGGCTGAGGGAACTTCGGCTGGAGGCCAACACCCCCGTGCCGGTCGTCGAACTGTGACACTATCGCCCTCTTGGCCGCATGCATGATGTCGGCGGTCAACGGCTCCTTGCTCTCCAGTCCGGCGGAAACCTGCTTCATCCGCTGCACGAGCTGGCCGGTCGTTCGGGAGATATCCCCAGGCTTGTCCCTGTAGGCCTGGGCCAGCGCCTCAACGAGCCGCGGAAAGGCGGGTAGCCCACCCCGGTCCTCTGGAGGGAAGTAGGTGCCACCGTAGAAGGGCTTGCCGTCGGGCGTCAGGAACACCGTCATCGGCCATCCGCCCTGGCCGGTCATGGCCTGTACCGCCGACATGTATATCGAGTCGATGTCCGGCCGCTCTTCCCGGTCCACCTTGATGCAGACGAAATTGTCGTTCATCAGTCGGGCGATCTCTTCGTTCTCGAACGACTCCCGCTCCATCACATGACACCAGTGACATGCCGAGTAGCCGACGCTGAGCAGGATCGGCCTGTCCTCACGCTTGGCCCGCTCCAGAGCCTCCGGCCCCCACGGGTACCAGTCCACGGGGTTGTGGGCGTGCTGCAGCAGGTACGGGCTGGTCTCCTTGATTAGCCTATTGGTCATTGTTCGTCTCTTTCCACGGGGTCCATTCGTCTCGCGGCCGAGGCTGTGGTCGGCCAAATGAGGTCCCCGTCTATTGTAGCCAAGATCGACGGCGCAAGTGAGGTGACCACCTGAGAAGGCCGGTATATAATGCCCCTGAATGATAGGGGTCAAACGACTACCCCCACGAATGCACGCGTAACGGGACGATGGCATCCAATGGCGGGAAACTCGCGAACGCTCATCGTGACCTTGACAGCCCTGCTGTTCGTCGTAATGGCCGGTTCATTCATAGGCGGCGGGCTCTCGTACAAGTATGGCGTGCATCGCGATGTCCTGTTCTTCTACTACGACCAGCCTCCTGAGACGCAGCCGGAAGACCCGAAGCGGCCCGTACTGGTCCCTTTTTCGGGACTCCCAGGTGACCGGGTCTCTCCCGTTTTCAGGCTCGCATACGAGGGAGAGGCCGTCGTATCACCCTCGGTCTTCGACCTAGATGGTGACGGCCGCGCCGATGTATCCGGTCACCGCACCGAAACCGATGGCTCATTCGAGGCAATCTCGCTGGACGAACTGGACTTGCCTAAGTACCGACTTGTCTTCTATGCGGACTTCGACTCAGATTCCAGCGTCGACGCGCTGATCATCTCCAAGATCTCATATCAGGAACAGGTTACCAACAAGGACAACCGTCCACAGCTCTATTTCGGCCGTGACGGCCGCTTCGAAAGAAGCGAGGCGTTTGACGATCTGCAGGTAGTCTGTCAGGCAGAACAGCCGGTCCTTGCGGACTTTAACAATGACGGGCACGTCGACATCTTTCTGCCCTGCTACACGCACGTCAGCAGCGACGCGCACAACTACCTCCTGATCAACGACGGCAACGGCGTCTTCGAGGACCGTGCCGACCAAGCGGGTGTCGCAATGCCAGGCGTACCGGCAAACTACCGGGTCGAGGGGGCCCAGGCCGCCGACATTAGCGGGGACGGCTGGCTGGACCTCTACGTCGGTAGCCGGCTCTTCGTCAATAATCGGAATCTGACATTCTCTAACCTGAGGGAAGACAAGGGCATCTTCCACCCGCTGTTCGACGAGGGAGTGAAGTTCGAGGACGTGAACAACGACGGGCGGCTGGACTTGGTTGTATACGCAACCGAATCGGGTCCCAAGGTCTTCATCGGTGACAAGGCCGGTACCTTCCTTGAGCACGGGGGAGCAGCCCCACGAGGCATCGGGTATTCCTTTTTCGGGATGAACTTGTACGACCTGAACAACGACGGCTTCGAAGACATGGTCCTCGGAAAGGACGAGGGACATGATACCCATGTGCTGATTGGGCGAGATGGAAGTTTCAGTCTTGCCGGCGAGACCGGTCTGGTTGACTATCACGACCTGAAGTCGAACTCTCCGTCCTTTGGCGACTTCAACGGAGATGGCCGAATCGATTTCGCAAGGCGAGTAATGGACACCAAGTATGCCGGAGACAAGTGGCTCGTTCAGGTCTATCTCAACGAGACTCCTACGTCGAACGGGTCTTTTACGGTCGAGCTCCTGGGTAAGAACGGAGAGCGGAACCAGCAGGGGAGAAGGGTGTCAGTTCGCCCAGTATCAAGATCGGACTTTTGTCATGACCCGAATCGTCGACGGTGGGTCGGGATACCTGAACCAGAATCAATACACAATACTGGTGGGAACGCCGTTCAACGAAGAACACCGAGGCGAAGCCCACTTTGCTGATGGAACGGTGGAATTTTCCATAGTCCCCGGAGAGCACGCGCGTGTGTATGCGGACGGCAAGGTGGAGAGGGCTACTCAGCGTGTGACTGCCTATGATTCTACCTTTCAATAGGGTTTCCCAAATCCAAACCAGCCCCCTGACCAAGTGGCCCGTACGACCTATTGACTGAATAGCACAAACGTGCTACTATCTACCCAGTGAGGGACTGACCCCAGCGGTTGCGTTCCGTTTAAGTTCCACCGACGCACCGCTCAGGTACCAACAAGCTACCACCGAGTACCTCCCGAATCGAAGCCCCAAAGCTGAAGGGGAGCAGAATGGAA
>JAQBTI010000181.1 GCA_027624995.1 Chloroflexota bacterium | reverse complement strand
CTTCGAGCCCGTTTGCTCAGAGGTAGGTTACACCGCCTGATTATTTACACACTTTTTGAGGGTACCTCATCAACCGTGCCGCGAGGGAGAACGAGATCGAGAAAGAAGGGAATTTCATATGGGTCTCGGACGAGCAGTTTGACCAGCCACCTAGGACGCCAGGACCCGGTGACAGCCCGCGCAACATTGAGCACGTTCCCCCAAAAGAGCTGGAATTAGCTGTGCTCACCACCTTGAGAGCGATGTTCGGTGGCAGCCAGGAGGATGCCGTCGTCCAGACCGCAAGGAATCTCGGATACAACCGCACAGGTGGAACCATAACTCGGATCCTGCATCAGACCATCGCGAGAATGCTCAAGCGCGGAGACCTAAGGAACTCCTTCGAGATGATAGTTGCTACAGATAACTAGTGTCCTGTTTCTAAAGTTCGTGCACAAAAACGAGCGATGTTAGCCAAGATCTGATCGGCGGTCTTAGTCCAAATGAAGGGCTTGGGGTTTTCGTTGGTGCCTTCAAGATATTGATAGATTGCCTGGTCAAGCAACTTTGTACTGGGTGGACGCCCCGGCGCAGTTGCTTCTCGGTCAATTGGGCTAACCAGCGCTCCACGAGGTTCAACCAAGAGGCGCTGGTGGGACCAAGTGCACGTCGCTGACCTTGCAAAGACCCTGGCCAACGTCATGCGGACCCTTGACTCCATAGCGCAAATGTGCTAATCTCTATCCAGAGGGACTGACCCCAGCGGGTGCGTCCCTTTTCTATTCCACCGACGTTCCGACCACCGAGGCCCATCCGAATCGCAGCCCCAAAGCTAAAGGGGAGCACAATGGAACAGGACGGAACGCTCCAACAAGAATTCGACGATCAGGGCCAGGTCTCAGAAAGCCCCCGTGAGGCCACGGTGGCGGCTGTTAGTGTGGCCGCGTCTGCCGTCACCGTAGCAATTCAATGCTCAGACCGCCGCGTCCTGGGGGAGCACGAGTACCGGACGTCCGGAGCCCCGCACTACCGTTTCGGCGACGCTTCCCTCCAACAACCGCGTCAGGCCCGCGTGGCCGCGGCTGGCCAGCACCATCAGGTCATCCGGAGTCTCACGGACCAGCCGGAGGATGCTTTCGGTTGGAGTGCCCTCCAGTATCTTCCATTCCACGTTCAGCCCCTGCGCCGTCATCTTCCGTGCTACTTCCCTGATATAAGCCGTCGCCTCGGCCTTGATCTCTGGGTCTACCTTGATGAACCGGGTGTCCTCCAGGAGGCCCACGTACGGTCCGCCGGTGTCTATTACTCGGACCAGTAGGACGTCGAGGGCCAAACTCTTGGCCAGCTCTTCTACGTATGGTACCGCCTTCTCAGCCCGAGGTGTTCCGTCGAGAGACAGGACTATCTTTGCCAAGGGACGGCTGTGCTTCACGTCCTCGTGGTGCTGGGAAGACAGCGCAAGGGTCGGGATGGGAGATCGTCGCACCACCTGGTCCGTGACGCTGCCCATCACTCCCCGACCCAAAGAACTCCTCCCGTGTGTGCTCATTGCGATGATGTCGCATCCCTCTAGTTGGGCCACTCGGAGGATCTCCTCGGCTGGGTCCCCCTTCGTGACGACCGACTCGGAGCGCACACCCAGATTCGCCAGGGCGTCGCCGACGCGGTCCAACTCGGACTTTACATCGGCTTCCGAGGTTTCAGAGCCCCGAGATGGACTGATGGACGACATCAACACGACTTTCGCCTGTAGTCGTCCTGCGAGCCAAGACACGTACGGCAGGATCTCGCTCGCGAGCTCGGATCTGTCCAGCGGGACGAGCACCTTCTTGAACATACAATTTCTCCTGACAATTGGTGGCCCAGTGTGGGACCGGGCCGTGACTTAAGACCAGCTAGGCCGCGTCCTCTGATGGGACTATCATTACCGGGGCACCGGAGGTCCTGACAACGGCCTCCGTAACGCTCCCAAGGACCCATCGAGTTAGGCCGGATCGCCCGTGAGTGGCCATGACGACCAGGCTTCCGGGAGAGTCATTCGCCGCCTCGGTGATTCTCATGGCCGCCGGGACCCAAGGTCGAATTGTTTTGACTCTCAGGCCGTTTGCGCTCAGCCGCTCTGAGACATCTCCGAGGTAGCTGTCAACCTCGGACTCTGCCTGTTCGTCCAGGATGGCCGATTCAACGTAGTAGGGATAGCCCGCGGAATATGGGGCGTACAGGACCGGGGACTTCACGGTGCGGACCAATATGACGTCCAGGTCGAGCGATCTGGCCAGCCTCTCCGCATACGGCAAAGCCAACTCAGCAAGCTCTGAGCCATCGAGAGGGACGACGAGCCGGGAAATCTTCCCGGCGCTCGCCACGGCCTCATCCCGCGGCGCGATCGTCAAAGTTGGAACGTCGGAGGCGTGAACGATCTTGTCGGTCACGCTGCCCAAGACCCCGCGAGCGATGCCGCTGCGTCCGTGGGTCGAAAGGGCGATCAGGTCGCAGCCCGCCGCTTTGGCGAAGCGCATGATTTCCTCCGCCGGGTCGCCGAACGCTACCGACGCCTCCGCCGCGACACCCTCGGATTCGAGCCGCTGGACCACCCTTTCCAGACCCAGCCTGACTTCCGCCTCGACCTTCTCGAACATCTGAGAGGCGTAGGGTCCGCGAGGCTCGGGGCGAAGGGCCGAGATGCCCTTGGCCCCAGGCATCGCGGTTGCAGGATAAGGCTGAGTCGAGGATCCGGGTGAGGCAAAGACCTTCGTCCTCCCGGGCGACTTTCCACTGGTAACGTGTCGGACCTCTTCTGGGTCCCCGACCGAGAACAGCACGAGCGGTATTCCCAGGCTCTTAGCAAGCTGTGACGCGTAGGGCAGGACGCCCTCGGCAAGGTCGGAGCCGTCGAGTGGCACCAAAATCTTACGAAACATTTCCTACTCCCCCGTTTTCAGAATGCGCCTATGCGACTGCTGCCGGCCGGCGACTGCGGTCCAGGCTTTCCAGGATGGATTTCGCGTGTTCAGGCTTGGGCACGTCCTTCATGAATCCGCAGTGGAGACACTGAAACGCCCAGCCATAAGAATCGCGTTCCAGAACCAGGTCGCCGGTCTCGCATCTTGGGCAGGACTTGAACCACATCATCTCGGTTTCTCCCCTCTGGACTTTCTTGTCGCCGCCGAGTATCGCATCGATGGTGTGAGAAAGGCGTGAGCAACCGTGTCAGGCCGTGAAGATTGCGTGAGGATGGCCCCTGACTGCCGGGGTGCGGACTCGAAGTGACTCGTCGAGCCCGCACTCCCTCCGATCTCATGTCCCTACTTCAGGACCGGGAACCTCTCCACCAGCCTGGTCTTGGACCACCACCCACCGAATCCGAGGTATCGCCCGCCGCCCGCTGTTATCAGCCCTATCATGATTACGGCATAGACGATGTGCTCGTCCAGGAACAAGTTGTGCTCCGGAAGAATGAAGCCGGCCGTGTACATGAGTGTCAGCATCAAGACGCCGCCCGTCGCGGCGAGCCTGACGCCGATCCCCAGCATGAGCGGCAGGCCGATCAGCAGCAGGCCCATCATGAACGACCAGTCCACGATCACGCTACCTGCCATGCTCTTGTAGAGCTCTGCGAACGGCCCTTTGGCTCCGAAGTTCAAGAACCCGAAAGTCGGGGACCCGCCGTTAATCCAAGCTGCATCGCGAGCGGTCGCGTACCCCAGCCCGAATAGCTTGTCGATGAATCCCCACAAGAAGACCCATCCCATCGCCAGCCGTAGGGCGCCCCAGACGTATCCAGTGGTGATAGTACGGTCAGTCGCTGCCACCTCAGCAGCTGGTACTGGCCTTGCAACCGGTGTGGGCGCTAAAACCTCTACGAACGCTTCCCTCGTGCGCTCCTCTATCATGACCATGACTCACCTCCTTAAGACTTCCCTTTTAACACTCTTCGTTTGTAATATATTTCACAAACGGTGAGGAAACCGTGAAAAGCGGCCGGGTTTCGTGAGTTCCACGTGAGGAAGCCCGGGCCAGCCGAGGCCGGCCGGGCTAGGGTATGAGCTGGTCTCCCAGGGCGATCAGGTCGTCGATTATTTCGTCGGCGATTCGCATGTGATGAGAGTCGAACGGAAGGATGGGTTCCCTGACTCCCGAGGTGGTGAAAAGCCCGCGACGCAAGCAGTAGCGCTTGTAGAAGTGTACCGAGACGTCTATGTGCTGGTGGGCCCACGCCAGGTAGGGTAGGAGCCTGTTGAACAAGGCTATGGCTTCCTCTCGCCTTCCTTCCTCGTGGAGCCTGAACACATGATCGAAGGGCTTGTTGACGGCGGTGGTGGTCAAGAAGCGGGTGCCTCTGTCCAGAGCCTCGATGAGCTGCGGCAGCGACCAGCCTGTGCCGATCGGCATAGCGTTGCCGGTCGCCTCGATCAACTGGCTCATCTTGTACCCTGCCGGCACGGTCTCCAGCTTGAGGCAGCGGAACGACTCGATCTCATCCCATAGCTCCATAATGGTGTCCAGACCCATGCCGTAGCCGTTCCAGTGCAGGTCCTGGACCATCAACATCGGCATCTCGACCTCGGCCAGCCGACGGAAGTATTCCTTGGCGCCTTGCTTGTCCTCGATCAGTTCCACGGGCACCGAGCACAAGACCCCTTGGACGCCGTTCTCGACCGCGTGCTCGGCCAGACGCTGGGCGCGCCGCACGTCTGGGTCGCTGACACCGGCTGTGACGTGGGTCCGGCCCCCTACCACCCTGACGACTTCCTCGACGAGCTTCTTACGCTCATCGTCGCTGAGCTTCGAGACCTCGCTCGCCACGGCTGGCACGATACAGCCCGAGATACCGTCTTTGAGCGCCTGCTCGACCAGCCTGGAGAGCGACTCGTAGTCGATTCGGTCGTCCTTGGTGAACGGTGTGTTTATGATAGGGACGATTCCTTTGATGGGGTACAAGGTCTTCACGGGCATGGCCTCCAGAAGCTTTGAGTGTAGGCTTCTGAATCCTACCAGGCGCGCCAAGTGGAGAGGCGACCCACTCCCCTTGTCGTTTCTCGCGCAGGCGGGAATCCATCCCGGTGAGATTGGACTAAGGACGTGCTTTGAGTCGGGGACGAGGTCCGTTCAGTCGCCGAGGACCTTGTCGTACTGCAGCCATGAAGGACGAAAGCCAGACTTCTCATGCAGGTTGAGGGAGGGTCGGTTCTCGGACCCCGTCCCGGACCTCAGAACGTGGACTCCGCGCTCCCTGGCCACCTGCTCAGCATACGAGAGCATCTCGAACCCGATTCCGCGCCGTTGGAAGTCGGGGTGGACCTCCAGGTCATTCACCTACAGTCGGTCTTCATGCTGACGGCCGTGGTAATCATGGCACGG
>JAQBTI010000180.1 GCA_027624995.1 Chloroflexota bacterium | reverse complement strand
AGTGACCCGAATTGAATACAGATACGACCCCGATCCCAACCTTAGAGGCCTTGTCCATGGCCATGCGCATGATGCGAGGACCGAGGATCGTAACCAGTCCGTTGTCGGCATCGACGGTGGCGGTCCCCGGAGCTTCGCGCACAACCCTAATGCTGGGCCTCGGGTTGAGAGTGCCTTTGGTGTACTGCTCGATGTAGACCCGGAGCATGTTGGAGACTCCGTGAGTCTCCACGCCGCGCAGGTCGCTCATCACGAGCGTATCAGCGCCTTCTACGGCATCCTCGTGCGAAACACCCACCTTCTCGAAAAGCGCGGTGACTGTCTCATACAACGAGTCGTGGTCGATGCGGACTTGTTGTTCCGGCGGTACCTTGAAGCGTTCGAGCATGGGTCTCCCTCAGCGGCCTGATTTGGCGATGGAATCTTACCACGCGGGCCGAGACTACGTTGGGACCAACAGGAATGAGGAACGTATCTACTCGGTGCCCTCGTACAGCCCTGTGTCAGGGTGGAAGGCGAACCAGCCGAACCAGAATGAAACAAAGGCCGGGAGCCGCGCCAGTGTCTCGTTTTCGTTGTTTGTGTTTACGAGATGATCTTCCGTGACCACCCACGCGACGCCGTTGGAGTCCGACAGCAGATCGGGGACACCTGACGCCCCCTTGGCCTTCAGGTCTGAGTCAAAAACGTTGGACTCTCTGGCATAGGCCCTGGCTTCTGAGCTCTGGTCAGATGCGATGATCACGATCGGCACGCCGCCGAGCGAGTCGTTGACGATCCTCTCTCCTTTGAGCAACGCTATGGGGTAGGCCTTGTGGGAGTTGCCCCGAGTCAGACCCAGGACCTCGGCCTTTGTGGCCAGGCTTGTGTCGCGCTCCCATACTCCGAACATCGTATTCGGGTCCGTGCGATAGCCGTAATAGATCGAATTCGGATTACTTTCAGGCGCGTAGAAGCTGGCCGGGTAGACTCCGGTGTTGTTGGACACCACCGTGGTGTCAGGGTGGTCCAGCAACCACTCCTCCCAGGTTGTCAATACGACGGGGAAGAACGAGAGCTTGATCCCGCTGTCCGCCAGCGGCCCGATCACCGGCTCGCCCAGCAAAGAGCTCCACAGGCTCTGGGTTGTCCTGTCGTACATGAGCTTGTTGCTGCGGTACAGCAGCCCCGACGTGCCGAACGTGGTTGGCTTTCCGTTGATCTTGGCGGAATACACGATTCCGGTGCCGCAGAGCGTTCACCACATTACCGAGATCGGCTCACCTCCGAGCACGTCGTTGGCCATTTCGTGGGCGTTGATGATCCGCAGCGGGTAGGCCCTTTTCTCGCCGTTGATGGAGACGCCGAAGACCCGGTCACCGGGGTTCATGAAGCCCGCAAACTTAGCCAGTACGTTCTCGGGATTCTTCAGGTCCGGAATCCCGTCGGGTGGCACGCCTCCCCAGACGACCTCGGTGAGGTCAATCCGCGAGGTGTCCTTGGAGGTGTGAAGGAAGTTGGCGAAACGGGGATGGATGAGCGACAGCAGTCCCAGCTTCCAGTCGGGATAGTCTTCCGGAGGCCGGAACTCCGACGAGTTCTTGCCCAACCACTCAACCCACCCGTTCCAGTCTATTCCGAGTTCCTGACCGGTCAGTTCCTCGAGTACCTCGACGATGCTATCTCGGCCCGTGCCCCCGAAGAACCGCATGGCCTCGACGAGCACCGGCACTTGTGACAGGTCCCTGTGGTCCAGGATCGCTGCAAGTGGGGCAGGCAGATTGCCTTGATTATCGACGGCGCCGGGCACCATCTGGTACATCACCGAATCAGAGTTGTATCCGTCAGAAGGCGTTGGCTCCTCGGTCGGGACGTCAGGCACAGGGGAAGGCTCGGCGGTGGACGCAGGTGTGGGCACGGGAGGCGAATCGGCCCTAGCCTCTGCCGCGGCAACGGCCAGTGCAGTGGCAGTCGCGACCACGTCGGGCTCGTCTGAGCCACAGGCCACGGCGAACGACGCAAGCAGAACGGCCAATACGATAACCCGGGATCCAGTCCGTCTGCTCAAAGTGGGAACTCTCTCACAAATCTGTCTACGAGGCGGTCCCTGATGCAGTTTCGACCTACGTCCCACTATACAACGCTCGGTCCGCCGGGAACGGTAGGCGGGCAGCTACTTAGAGAGCAGCGCCTCGCGAACCCTACGGATCACAATATCGAGGGTTTCCTCGTCGAGATTGATCGGGTCGATCCCGATCTCGCCCGGACCGCCGAGGGTCCTGACAAATACGGGCGGATCGCCCCTGGACAGGGCTGAGAGTATCTCGGCTTGGGTGGGTCCACGCCAGTCTTCGTTAAACCTGACCACGGCGGTAGGTATCAAGTAGTCGCGACCGTCGTGCTCCAGCGACACCGTTACGCCTGGGATCTCCACGAGGGCATCCACGGCCTGCCTGCACATCTCGGTGTATCGGGCGGTTTCGGCCTCTTCGTCCTCGTTGAGGAACACCTTGATAGCGGTAATCAGTCCGACGATCTCCTCTTTGGACACCTTCATGCTGCGTGCCACGAAGTTGTTAGGACTACCGTTGGCCCTGGCGGCCTCAATGAACTCGGTCCGGCCCAGCAGTATCCCAGCGCCCTGAGGGCCGCGTACGGCCTTGCCGCCGCTGAACGCAACCATGTCCGCGCCCTCGTCCATGAAGCGGCGCATATTAGACCTCGGCGGGAGGAAGTTGGCCGCGTCGACGACGACGGGCACTCCGCGGGAGTGTGCGATTTCGCAGAACCGGTCGAAGGGCACAGCGTTCCTCGATGCGTGCGCGGCGAAGAGGTAAGCGGCCGCGGCTGTCCGGTCGGTGAATGCCTCCTCGAGTTGCTCTGGACTGCAGCCCTCGCTTTCACCGGCGTTGACGATGCGACCGCCGCCGACCAGATAGCTCTGGTCGTACCCGAAACGCTGGCACGTCTGAATGATGATCTCGTTGTTCATGCCGGTGCTGTCGGGCAGGCGCTTCATCTTGTCTTCGTCCGTTCCGGCGATGCACGCCGCCGCCTGAAGGACCAGCCCGCCGGCGGCTCCGCTGGATACGAAGGCCGCCTCGACGCCGATCATCTCTGCGATAGTCTCGCCGGCCCTGCGGTTCAGCTCATGAATCTGGACCGGGACCCTGAAGGCAGTTGCCACTGCCTCGATCACCTCGGGGCGCGACCTGCCTCCCCCGTACTGGCTTATAGGTCCGGCCGCGTTGACGATCGGCCGCACTCCAAGCGATTCGAACAACTCTACCGCGTTCTTGTCCAAAACGGTCTCCCAGCGAAACGGATAGTCTGAATGCTACTTGATAGGGCGGTTCCTAGGCAACGCCAACTGCCCATTGCGGCCGATGAGCGGGATCTCTTGGAAGTCCTCTTAACTCGCCCGTTGGCGATCCGAAGAACGTCTCGGGGCGAGTTAGCGGATTCCTAGAGGGACCTAGCTTAGGCTTGCGACGGCCTCGTCGGTAGTAACGACGGAGCTGGCCAGGTAGCCGAAATTGACAAGGGCTGACTGGTAGCCGTCGCCTAGCTCGGGGTGACGCGCACCTGCCGTGGCATCTTTCGCAACGCATCACTAACTACATCCTCCAAGGTCATGCAGAAAGAGGACACTCCTTCGTCTTCAAGCTGAAGCCTCAAGTCCCAATCTTTGATGACGTCGTAATTGCCGAAAGCGTCGAATTCGATCGGTTCAGAGCCTGTCCCATAAACCCTCTTCCCGTTTTGTAGGTGAAGGAGTATTGTCGTGGAAACATGAGAGAGAGGCCGTCTGTATATGACGTACAACCTGATACCTTGGGACCGAGAGCAGGGCTACCTGATGGCGCCGTCGATGCGGGAGTGGTTGAGCGAGGGGCATCTGGCGTGGTTCGTTGTGGACGCGGTGGAGGAGATGGAGCTCAGCGCGTTCTATGCGGCATACAGAAATGATGGTTGGGGTGCCGCCGCTTATGATCCGAAGGTAATGGTGGGGGTGTTGCTGTATGGCTACTGCCTGGGCTTGCGCAGTTCCCGACGCATAGCCCGGGCCTTGGAGGAGGATGTCGGCTTTCGGGTGATGGCCGCCAATCAGCAGCCGGACTTTCGCACCATCTGCCGGTTCCGTGCGGAGCACGAGGAGGCGCTGGAGAAGCTTTTTGTGCAGGTGTTGGGGTTGTGCCGAGAGGCGGGGTTAGTGAGGCTCGGGGTGGTGGCTCTGGATGGGACGAAGGTGGCAGCCAACGCAGCCCCGGAGGCCAATCGGAACCACGAGGCGCTTTCGGAAGAAGTGCAGCGCATGTTGGCAGAAGCCAAGGCCATGGACGCCGAAGAGGATGGCCGCTACGGTGCGGATCGCCGAGGGGACGAACTGCCCGAAGGACTGGGGCGGCGGGAGGACCGGCTGAAGCGGCTCCAGGAAGCCAAGGAACGTTTAGAGCGGGAAGCGGAAGGGGCAGCCAAAGCTGCCCAGGAGCACCTTGGGCAGCGGCAGGCGGAAGAAGAGGCCACAGGCAAGAAGAAGCGGGGGAGGAAACCCAAGAGAGTAGAGCGCATCCCTCCCGAGGAGGCGAAGGCGAACACGACTGACCCAGACAGTCGCATCATGAAGAGCAGGAACGGGTACGTCCAGGGGTACAACGTCCAGGCAGTTGTGAGCAAGGACCAGATCATCGTGGCCATCGGGGTGACCCAGGAAGCCAACGATGTGCAGCAACTGGCACCGATGCTCCAAACCCTGGAGCACACTCTGGAGGCGGCTGGGATACAAGAACGGCCCAAAGTGGGCTTGGCCGATGCAGGCTACTGGAGTGAAGCCAACATCAAGGCATGCTGCGGCCCACAGATGCCTGAGCTTCTTATCGCCACCACCAAGGACTGGAAGCAGCGGAAGCTACTACGGGAGCGTGGGTGTCCCCGAGGGCGTATGCCAAAAGGACTAAGCCCGAGGAACCGAATGGAGCGCAAGCTCCTGACGAAGCGAGGGCGGGCGCTGTACAAACTGCGTGGGGTGGTGGTGGAGCCAGTGTTTGGCCAGGTGAAGGAAGGGCAGGACTTCCGACGGTTCATGAGACGAGGGCTTGAGGCAGCCTCAAGCGAGGCTCTACTCATCGGAACGACCCATAACCTCCTCAAACTGTGGCGCAGCGGACAAGCCCCTTGGGGATGGGCCAAGGCTCGGTGGAACTAGGAGCAGTAGATTGGCCTCCAGGGCACACCCAGAGGTCGGTGGACGTGAAGTCGCCCAGCTCGGCTGAGACGCAAAGCCCACACGTCGGTGGCAGGGAGCGGAGTCTACGACTCTGTGGGACAGGCTCTTCAGTGTCCATACTTCACGTTCGGTGATCTACCTGATGTCAGAACTAACGCT
>JAQBTI010000179.1 GCA_027624995.1 Chloroflexota bacterium | reverse complement strand
GGTCTTTGAGCACCGGCATGTTCCCCATCGGTTCCACGGTGACCGAGCCGTCCGGCTGCGCCACGCTCGACACTCTGGTCTTGCAGGCCAGCGTGGCCTGCCCGTTGATGCGCATCGCGCACGAGCCGCAGATCGCGCTCCTGCACGAACACCGCAGCGCCAGTGTGCCATCGACCTCTTCCCGGACCTTGATCAGGCCGTCCAGGACCGTCGCCGTGTCTTCCACCTCCAGTTTGTACTCCTGGAAGTGAGTCTCAGGGCTGTCCGCGTCCGGGTCGAACCGTCTTACACTCAGTGTTACTTGCATCTGTTATCCATACCTCGCCGCGACCAATGGGCCATCAATAGACCCTGGCCTGCGGCTCCCAATCGGTAATGACCACAGGCAGGGGCTCGATCTGGGGACCGTCCGGCGTCGCCTTCACGAGAACGTGCTTGAGCCAGTTCTCGTCGTCGCGGTCCGGCATGTCAGTACGTGTATGGGCGCCGCGGCTTTCCTTGCGCTCCAACGCGCTCATCGCGATGGTCTCGGCACAGTCGAGCATGTAGCCGAGCTCCAGAGTAAATATCAAGTTGGTGTTGAAGGTCTTTCCCTTGTCCTGGACCCTTACCTGGCGGTAGCGTTCCTTGAGTTCTCGAACCTTGGCGAGTGCCTCTTCCATACCCTGCTGATTGCGGTACACGGCGAGGTGCTTGTCCATGGTCTGGCCTAGCTCTTGTCTCACTCGCCCGAACATCTCACCGCCGTCATCATTCTTGAGCAGTCTACGAATGTTCGCTAGGTCACTATCCGCAGAGGCGTCGGTGACCGACGCGAACGACTTCTGCTTGACCTGGTCGGAGGCGTGCTGTCCAGAGCGCCGGCCGAACACCAACGTGTCCAGCAGGGAGTTGGCTCCCAGGCGGTTACCGCCGTGGACGCTCACGCATGCGCACTCGCCCGCGGCGTACAGGCCCGGGACCGCCGTGAGTCCGTTAACGTCCGTCTTGATCCCGCCCATCTGGTAGTGCATGCCGGGCTGGATCGGAATCGGCTCTTTTCTTATGTCCACGCCTGCAAAGTCCCTGGCGATCTCCAGTATCTGAGAGAGTTTCTCTCGAATAACTTGCTCGCCCAGGTGCCGGCAGTCCAACAGAACACAGCCGTCGATGCCTCTTCCCGCGTCTATCTCCGTCTGCTCGGACCTCGATACGACGTCCCTGGAAGCCAGCTCCATCATGTTTGGAGCGTACGTTTTCATGAATCGATCGCCCTCGGAGTTGAGCAGGTATGCGCCCTCTCCGCGTGCGCCTTCGGTGATCAGCACGCCGCTGCCCTTGAGGGTAGTTGGGTGGTACTGGACCATCTCCTGGTCCATCAGGGGCGCGCCTGCCCTGTAGCCGAGCGCGATTCCATCTCCGGTACAGATGAGAGCGTTAGTGCTGGGCTCGAAAACGCGACCCAAGCCCCCGGAGGCCATGATAACGGCCTTGGCTCGGATGACGTGTACGTCTCCGCTGCGCATCTCCATGACGACCGCGCCTGCGCACTCGCCCTCTTCGACAATCAGAGAGAGAATGAACCACTCTTCGTACACCCTTACGCCAGCCTTCAGCACCTGCTCGTGAAGGACGTGAAGTAGCGCCTGACCGGTGAAGTCGGCGACGAAGAAGGTGCGGGCTTGTCGCTGGCCACCGAAGGCCCGGGTGCCGAGGCGGCCCTGGTCGTCGCGGCTAAAGATTACCCCCATGTGCTCCATGGAGATGACCTCCTGGCCTGCTTCCTGACACATCACCGATATGGCATCCTGGTCGCCCAGGTAGTCGCTGCCCTTGATGGTGTCGTAAGCGTGGTCGCGCCAGTCGTCGCCCCGGTCGGTGAGGGCGGCGTTGATTCCACCCTGCGCGGCGTTGGAGTGGCTCCTGACAGGGTGGACCTTGGAGACAACGGCGACGTCAACACCGTTGGTCTGGGCGGCCAGGGCGGCACGCATTCCGGCGAGGCCGGCTCCTATGATCAGTACGTCGTGGTCAAACATTTTCGATAGCGCTGCAGTCCGCTTCTAGGTGTCTGGAATAGTCGGACGGAACATAGCACATTGCCTTGTGCTCGACAAGCCAAAACCATGGCCATTCCAGCTGCGCCCGCCACACGGCTCCCTGCGCTTCTTGACACCTAAACCAACCCCTGGCTAACATTCGCTGTACCCGTAAAACCAAAACCCCGAAAGACCCGGAGAAATACCAGATGGCAGACCGCGATATCGGCCTCGTTGCGCACTTGATGCGCCGCGCCGGATTCGGCGCGACCCGCGACGAACTCGATGACCTCGTCGAGAAGGGCTACGACGCCGTCGTTGAAGGCCTCCTAGACCCGGTGGCTGCTGACCCCATGCCGGACGACATCATCCGCCGCTATCACGTCGACCAGTCCGAGCTACGTATTCAAGGGGCCGCCACCGCTAACTGGCTTTACAAGATGATTTCGACGAAGGCACCGCTGGAGGAGAAAACGGCCCTCTTCTGGCACAGCCTGTTCGCGACGGGCGAACGCAAGGTCAACAACATGAAAACCATGATGAGCCAGATCGACATGTTCCGGCGACACGGTCAGGGCAGCTTCCAGACGCTTCTCGTCGAGCTGTCGAAAAATCCAGCGATGCTCTACTGGCTCGACAACAACGAGAACCACAAGGGCGCGCCCAACGAGAACTACGGACGCGAGTTGCTCGAACTCTTCGCCATGGGCATTGGCAACTACACCGAGCAGGACGTCAAGGAGTGCGCGCGAGCCTTCACCGGCTGGACGGTCGAAGCCGCCGAGTACATGACCCTCAGGAGTACCAAGGCGTCGATCTGGCCCTACGGACGTGTCGCATTCCAGTTCGAGTACCGGCCGGACGACCACGACGAATCCGAAAAGCAGTTCCTAGGCGAGACCGGCAACTTCAACGGCGAAGATATCGTCGATATCATCGTTCGACACCCCGCAACGGCAAGGTTCGTCGCGTGGCGCCTGTTCCTGTTCTTCGTGGCCGATGAAGTCGATGAGCAGGGCGAGAAGCTGATCGACGAGCTCGCGCAGGCCTACTTCGACTCGGGATACAGCATCAAGGCCATGCTGCGGACCCTGTTCCTGTCCGACTACTTCAAGTCTGATTCCGCGCGGTTCGCCCGAGTCAAGAGTCCGGTCGAGTTGGTAGCCGGGATTCTACGGGTCACGCAGGAGTTCCAGCAACCGAAGCGGGAGATCTGGGACGCATCGGTGGCGATAGACTACATGGGACAGGAGTTGCTCAATCCTCCGTCAGTGGAAGGATGGCACGAGGGCTCGGAGTGGATAGACAGCGGAGCGATGGTCGAGCGCGTCAACTTCGGCGCCGACCGCCTTGGAAACGCCGAACATCCGGGAGTACGCGCCTGCATAGACAGGCTGAGGACTGCGAACGGTGGGGTCCTCGATCCCGACCGGACTGTGGACGAGTGCCTCGATATCCTGGGCCCAGTCCCCGCCTCGCAGGACACGCGAGAGTCCCTGGTTGCCCGCGTGGCCAAAGAGGGCCCGGTAGACCTCAGCGACCGTTCGGCTCAACGCCGCCTCGCGGAGGTCTTCAGCCTCATCGCCTCGACCCGCGAGTTCCAACTGGCGTAGCGGGCTACCTCGCACTCTCGTAAGGGCGGGAGCTATACGTCCTCCCATTCGTAGGGGCAGGCCCTTGTGTCTGCCCGGTGGGGTGGGCTCCGGCGAGTCGGCGCACCCCCTATACCCGCACCTGCACCCCCGCAAGCTCCTCTTGTAGCGTCAGGAAGATCGAGCTGTCCCGGTCCCCCCAGCCGCGGTCCATGGCCTCGGACATCGCCCGCTCCGTGGCCCTCGTCACGGCCATGGGTACCTCGTGCAGTCGGGCCATCTCCGTGGCCAGCGACATATCCTTGTATGCGATCTTGAGGGCGAACCTCGGTTCGAAGTCGCCTTGAAATAGAGTCGCGGGCAGACGGACGTGCAGCCCCATGTTCCGGCCCAACGCGGCCTTCTGAAAGACCTCCACCATCACAGCCGGATCGACCCCAGCCTTCACGCCCAGGGTCAGGCACTCGACCATGGCCTGCTCCAGAGAGAATATCGCACAGTTGTGCATGACCTTCCCGACGCACCCGGAACCAATCGCCCCCACGTGCATGACGGTCTTGGCCATCGCATCCAGTATCGGCCTCACGCCTTCGAGCACCTCGGCGTCGCCACCGACCAGCACGGTCAGGTCCCGAGTTTGGGCGCCCTCTTTGCCGCCGCTTACGGGCGCGTCGAGCATCGTGGCCCCTCTCTTGACGACCTCTCCGTGCACCTTCTTTACCAGCTCGGGCGAGTTGGTCGTGTGGTCAATATAGACCGTGCCGGCCCTGAGCCCTTGGACCAGTCCGCCTTCGCCGAGGGTGACCTGCTCCATCTCGACCGGACCAGGCAGGCATGTGCATACGACATCACACTTTTCTGCTACCGCTCGCGGAGAGTCCGCCCACTCCGTTCCGCTCTTGATGAGCGACGAGGCCGCCTCACGACGAATGTCGTGGACGACCATCGAGTAGCCGGCAGATTGTATCTGCTCCGCCATCGGCAGCCCAATGTTTCCGACACCGATAAAGCCAACTCTCATTCTTCGCTCCTTCATGCCCTGCGCTCGTGCTTAGAACCGTAGGGGCGGTTCGGGAACCGCCCCTACACCGTACTTGACGGTGGCCGCAGCATCGTACCCAACGGCTCCAGTCATGGCAAACACGGTCCGCCACTCCATCGGATTGCGACAACGTCTCGTATGCGCTATGTTTATGGCCGGACTCTTCGGGAGGATGCACTCGCAATGACCGCGACGACCACAAGACCAAGACTGAAGTACGACCGGACAGTGGGCATCGTGGCCATGGAGGGCCGTGGCTTCAGCAACCCCGTGGACCTGGCAATCTCCAGCGACTCCCGAATGTACGTGCTGAGCCGCACCAACACGCTCCAGACCTCCGGCATCCGTGTGGGCATTTGCAATCTGGACAGTGACTACTTCGGCCACTTCGGAGAGTTCGGCGACGGTGACGGCGCCTTCGTCTGGCCGACCGCCCTGGCCTTCGACGGCCGGGACAGGCTCTATCTCGCGGACGAGTACAACCACCGGATCACCGTCTTCGACACCAATGGCAAATTCCTCAGCAAGTGGGGAGCTCATGGCGATGCCGACGGAAAGCTCAACGGGCCGGCAGGCGTCGCCCTCGATGATGACGGCAACGTCTACGTCAGCGACCATCTGAACCACCGCATCCAATGCTTCGCGCCGGACGGCCGGTACCTCCGGAAGTGGGGTACTCACGGCAGCCGAGACGGCGAGTTCGATCTGCCGTGGGGC
>JAQBTI010000178.1 GCA_027624995.1 Chloroflexota bacterium | reverse complement strand
ACACGGCAAGGCCCGCGATGAGCACCCGTTTGCGCCCTACCATGTCTGAAAGGCGGCCCATGGGCATGACGAGGGCGCTGGTGGCCAGAACGTAGCTCAGAAGGACCCACTGGACGGTTGGCAGATCTGCGTCGAAGTGCTCGGCGATCAGCGGCAGGGCTATATTCAGTCCGGACTGGTCCATCACCGTCATGAACATGCCGACGGCGACGGCGGAGTAGACCCACCAGTGGTAGTTGGGGCTTTCGGTAATCCGACGGGCAGGCCGCAACGCCAGTGGAAGATTCACTGCGTCCCGCTAAGTCTTCGTCGCGAGCTCGCGTTCCTGCTCCGGCTCGGCCTTGACCTCAGCCTCGGTCTTTGCGGCGCTCCTCCCCTGGACAATGCCTAATACCATTGCGCCGACGGCGACCGCCGACATCGCCAGATAGGCTTTCCGCAGCCCGTCGGTGAAGGCCGCCCTGACGGCGTCACCTCCCGCCGACGTTACGGCATCCAGATTGGGCTCAAAGCCCTGAGCGCTCATTGAGGCGGTCACGATCGTAGTGGAGAGGGCTATCCCCGTAACGGTCCCCGTGTTCCTGACCATGTTGAGAAAAGCCGTCGCGACTCCGTAGCGCCGCAAGTCCACTGTACTCAGGATGGCGCTGGCGTTGGGCGAGTAGAAGAGACCCATGCCTAGACCCTGTATCACCAGGGCAGTCATGACCATCCATACTGCCGTTGACTCGTCAATGCGTGAAAGCGCCAACAGCGAGACCAAACTCAATACCGGGCCGGCCACGACGAACGCGCGCCACCCGTAACGGTCGGACAGACGGCCCGCCAACGGACCCGCCAGGGCGAAAAATATAGCGGTCGGGACCATGATCAGCCCGGCCTTGCTGGGAGCGAAACCAAGCACCTTCTGGAGGTAGAACGGCATCAGGAAAAAGACGGCCGTACCCGCCAAGAAGGTGAGGTACATAGCAGATGTCCCCATAGAGAAGACCCTGGTGCGAAACAGGGCCAGGTCCAGCATCGGATCCTCTGCCCTCCGTTCCCACCACACGAACGACACGAACATCGCTACGACGGCCACAGAGGCTGCTGACACCACCGGTGAGTCCCAGCCAACCCGGTACGCATTGGTCATGACAAGCAGGAAGAGTACGACCATGCTGGCCGCCAGTCCAGCCCCGAGCCAGTCGAATCCGCGCCGTGCCGATCCATCTCGTCCATCCACAGGGTGGCTATCGTGGATAGCGAACGAAAGAGCCACGGCGACCGCGCCCAGAGGCACCCCGCCCAAAAAGACATACCGCCAGTCCAAGGCGTTCACGACTACGCCGCCGAATACGGGGCCCGCGATGGCCCCGAGGCCGACCACGGTCATGTAGGTCCCGATCACCTTGCCTCGCTCGGCGGCCGGAAAGGCGGACGTTACTATCGCCATCGCCGTGGCCTGCCCCATCGCGGCCCCGACCCCCTGGACCGCCTTGAATCCAATGAGTGCCACCAGACTGGTTGATGAGCCCGTGAACACCGCGCTGACCGTGAAGATGACAAAGCCCAGGATATAGAGACGCCGACGGCCCACCATGTCGGCCAATCGGCCCATCGGAAGTAGCAGCGCACCAGTGGTCAGCATATAGGCCAGCGTTACCCACTGAACGGCGGGTATGCTGGCATCGAAGTGATCGGCGACCTCGGGCAGTGCGATCCCAAGCGCGGACTGGTCCAGCACGGCGATGAAGGTGCCGACCGCGATGGCCGCGAACGTGAGCCATCTCCTTCTCGTGCTGGGCGCAGAGCCGTTCAAGTGGACATCACCTTGCAGGCTGAGGTCAGATCGGGTCTGCGGCTCCCCTATCGGAAAGCCTCGGCCGAGTCCTGAGGCTCGTAGCCCAATACTTCTCGAGGGTGGCTGAGGTCCCGGTATCCGTGCGGGTTGTCGGAGGTGGCCATGAATACGTCATATAGCAAGTCATCAGGTGCGTCGATGCACTTCTGAAGAATCTGCACAACGTCCCTGTTGCTCAGATAAACCGCAAAATCGTGAGTGGTGTGTGGACGGTCGTCGGCGTAAACGGTCCCAATGCGCAAGCACAGGACCGAAAGGCCATAGGTGTCCGCAAAGTGGCGGCCTACGGCCTCGCCCCAGACCTTTGCTGCCCCGTAGATGCTGTCCGGCCGGATCATCTGGTGTGTTATAAGGTCGAAGTCGGCTGGCACGTCGTCGTACCTGCCCTCGGCTATGGCTTTGTACGGCTCCTCGAGCGACCAATTGCGGATTGTGCTTCCGCTGCTGACGAACACCACCCTCTTCACTCCAGCCAGCCTCGCAGCTTCGTAGACGTTGTAGGGCCCGATGATGTTGCCGGAAAGGTTGCCCTGCCAGTCGTCAATCTCGGTGTATGCCGCCAAATGGGCGACGACATCTATGCCCTCGAACGCCGGCTTGATGGCCCCAAGGTCGGCGATGTCCGCCTGGAGGCACTTAACGCCTTCGACCGGGCGGCGGTTTAGCGCCGAAAGCTCGTAGCCGCCGCGGGCTTCAAGATGCTCTCGAAGCAGGCCCCCGATAAGCCCGCTCATTCCAGTTATCAGTACCTTTTTCATGGTGCTTCCAACCTTTTCTTTCGGAGATTCTTGCCACCTTATTCTATTCTGCGGCCTTACGCGCTAAATGGCTGTAATCGGGCGCAAAGAACACAGACTACGCTCAGACCAGACGCGGGCCTGTCGCTTCGCTGCCGCCGACACGGGTTGCGGCCAGTCGACAGTTAACTAATCGTGTCCAGAATTGTCAAGGATTGGGTCCCTCAACGCGACACCGGGTGAGCGTACGGGCGGGCGGGGTGTGGTCAAAACTGGTAGGTATTGCTGTCACCTTGAAAACCGAGCGAAGGGTCTGGTGGCGTGGCGACCGGGACTGTGGTCGGGGATACGCCGCCCCCACGCCTTTCGGCCGTCGTTCCCGCGTAGACGGGAATCCACCTGGTCCAGCGGGCCTCGGCAACTCTAGCCCTCGACCACTCCGGCGAAGTGACCGGACTGCCCACACGTCGCGCCGATCTTCCGCCTCGTCGTCGATCTAGAGCACACGCTGGCCGGCCCGGTGAAGATGGCCGGTCCGATGCTGAAGATGAGTGACTCGCCTCTGAGCGCCACCAAGGCCTCTCCCAAAGTGAGGGCGCAAACACGGGTTCGCCCGGGGTCAAAAGTTGTTGAAAGGCCGGGAAGCGTCTCTATATAATGGGTGACAGCAGAGTAGTGATTCTTAGAGCCATGATCGAACGAAGGAGGACCCTCAGAGCATGACCTACATTATCGCCGAGCCGTGCGTGGACGTACTCGACCGCGCATGCATCGACGTCTGCCCGGTCGACTGTATCTACGAGGCGCCCGAACACAAGATGCTTCTAATAAATCCCGAGGAGTGCATCGACTGCGCAGCCTGCGAGCCGGTCTGTCCCGTCGTTGCCATATTCGCCGAGGACGACACACCGCCGGAGTGGGACAAGTTCATCAGTCTCAACTACACATACTTTGGGCAGGAACGAGGCTGATCGTCCGGACGTCAGCCGCACCCGAATCGAGTCAGGGAAGACCCGGGCGACATGATGTCTGCCTGGGTCTTCTTATATAGCATTCCCCGCCATATGTACGATCGCAAGGAGCCTTTTCCATGGTCGCCATAGAGTCCTCACCCGAATTCGTATCGGGTGTTTACCAGAAAATGCAGGCGGCCCTCAAGGAGTTGCGTCAACGACTCGACAGGCCTATGGGCCTCGCCGATAAGATCGTGTTGTCCCATCTGGACGACACCTCCGCAGAGAGCCTCAACCCCGGTCACAGCTACCTGATGCTGAGACCCGACCGTGTGGCGCTCCAGGACGTACTGGGCCAAACGGTGATGCTCCAGTTCATGCAGACCAGGATGACACGAACGGCGGTACCGACGACGGTCCATTGCGACCACCTGATTCAGGCCCGGACCGAGGGCGGTGTCGATCTGCTGGAGTCCGTCGAAGAGAACAGCGAGGTCTACGATTTCCTGAAGTCGGCGGCGGCCAAATACGGGGCCGGGTTCTGGGCCCCGGGCGCAGGCATCATCCATCAAGTCGTCCTGGAAGAGTACTCGTTCCCCGGCGCGCTAATCATCGGCACAGACTCACATACTCCTAACGCCGGGGGCCTCGGCGCCTGCGCCGTTGGAGTGGGCGGCGCTGACGCCGTGGAGGTGATGGCCGGATTGCCATGGGAAGTCCTCTACCCGAGCCGGATCGGGGTCCGCCTGACCGGCGAGTTGAGCGGCTGGACCGCGCCTAAGGACGTGATCCTCCACCTGGCCGGCGAATTGACGGTCTCTGGAGGCACAAACGCCATCATCGAGTACTTCGGACCGGGTACAAGGTCCATAAGCTGCACCGGGAAGGCCACTATCACCAATATGGGGGCGGAGCTCGGCGCGACGACCTCTATGTTCCCTTATGACGAACGCATGGAGAAGTACCTCCGGGCTACCAGGCGCGGTGCACTCGCCGACCTGGCAAACGAGCACAGGGACATGCTGTCGCACGACGAGGAGGTAGAAGCTAATCCGCAGGACTACTTCGAGCGCGTAGTGGACATCGATCTCTCCAAGCTCGAACCGAACGTCGTCGGCCCTCACTCGCCGGACCGCGCCAGGCCCATTTCGCAGCTGGCCGCCGAGGTCGCCGACGGGGCCAACGGCTTCGTCGACGAGATCGATACCTGCCTGATCGGAAGCTGCACCAACTCATCCTACGAGGACATGAACCGAGCCGCCGACGTTACCAACCAGGCGCGAGCCCACGGCCTCAAGGCCATCACCCCGCTCATGGTTACCCCGGGGTCTGAACAGGTCCGCGCGACAATCGAGCGCGACGGTCAGATGGACGCGCTCAAGACCGTCAACGCAATCGTGCTGGCCAACGCGTGCGGGCCGTGCATCGGCCAGTGGCGGCGCGAAAAGGCGCTTGACGGCGTGCCCAACACGATAGTCACCTCGTACAACAGGAACTTCCCTAGACGGAACGATGGCCGCTCGGAGACGATGAACTTCATCGCCAGTCCTGAAATCGTCACCGCAATGTCGCTGGCCGGGCGCCTCTCCTTCAATCCGGTAACGGACACTCTGACCGGCTCCGACGGCGAGCAGTTCAAGCTCGATCCTCCCGCGCCCGCCCCAGAGGTCCCCGCGGAAGGCTTCGCGCGCGGACGCTCGTCCTTCATCTCGCCGCCCGAGGACGGCAGCGGCATCGAGATCGTCGTGGACCCCGTGAGCCAGCGGCTGCAACTGATGGAGCCCTGGCCCGCCTGGGACGGCCAAGACTTCCGAAACATGCCTGTGCTGGTCAAAGTCAAAGGCAAATGCACGACCGACCACATCTCGCCCGCAGGACCTTGGCTCCG
>JAQBTI010000177.1 GCA_027624995.1 Chloroflexota bacterium | reverse complement strand
TGCCGTGGGTGTAGGAGTCATAGGCGCCGGGCTTTTCGCCAACGGGACCCTCCTACCCGCCATGAAGGGGCTGAAGACAGTTTCCAGGCGCGGTATCGCTGCCCGTACAGGCCTTCAGGTCCGCCACACAGGTAAGAAATTCGGATTCCAATACTGCACGACCGAGCCTCAGGACCTGCTGGACGATCCGGACGTCGATCTGGTCACCGTGCTGACCCGCCACGATTCCCACGCCCAACACGCGTCACAGGCGCTGAACGCCGGCAAACACGTCTTTGTCGAGAAGCCCCTCGCCGTCGACGAGGACCAGCTCCGTTCGATCTCAAAGGCATATCTGCGGTCGCGGTCCGACAGCGACACGGGCCCCCTCCTGATGGTCGGGTTCAATCGGCGTTTTTCACCCCTGGCACGCTGGCTCAAGGAACGACTGGCCGGAATCGGCGAGCCGATCGTCGTGAACTGCGTCGTAAACGCAGGCAGTCTGCCGTCCGGCTCCTGGGTCGACGACCCTATCGAGGGTGGAGGACGCATCATCGGCGAGGTCTGCCACTTCGTCGACCTGGTCCAGTACCTAACCTCGTCGCTGCCGGTCCGCGTCTTCGCCGAGAGGATCGGACGCGACGACGGCGACGACAGTCTGGTTGCCACACTGACGATGGCCAACGGCGCCATAGCCGGCATTACCTACGTGGCGGGCGGAGACCGGCGCTACCCGCGCGAGCGGGTGGAGGTCTTCGGAGGCGGCGCCGCGGGCGCGATAGAGAACTTCCGGTCTGCCGTGTTCATACGAAGTGGGAAGCGGCAGGGCCGACGGGGTCGTGGGTCCGCGGACCGGGGACATCGCGCCGAGCTACAGGAGTTGGTCCAACGTATACGAGACGGTGCACCACAGCCCGTGGACTTCGATGAGTACGTCTCCACGACACTGGCGACCTTTGCCCTGGAGCGCTCGCTGCGGTCGAGGGCCTCCGAACTGGTCGAGTTCGTTACCAGTCCCGGCTGACCTTAGGGAATGCGGGTCCTGCTGATCAGCGCGTACTTTCCTCCGGACACCGGGTCCGCGTCGCATCTCATCTACGAGCTTGGGACAGCACTCCGAGACCTGGGTCACGAGGTCTCCGTTTTGACGAGTCTTCCTGGATACTACGCGCTGGGCGACCTTCGACGCTATCGCTGGAGGTTGTGGGTGCGAGAGCAGGTCGAAGGCTTGAACGTGGTCCGTGTGGCCTCACCCAGGCTGCCACGAAAGCTGGTCTTCGGCCGTGCCGTATGGCAGTTCGGGCTCGCCGTCACCGCCTTCGTCGCAGGCCTCTTCATGAAGAGGCACGACGTTGCGGTCGTGTACTCCCCTCCCCTCCCTCTCGGGGTCACGGCGTGGGCCGTCAGACGCGTCCGAGGCACTCCTTTCGTCTTTAACGTTCAGGACCTGTTCCCTCACAATCTGGTCGAGACCGGTCTGCTGGGGCGAGGCCTAAGCTTCAGGTTCTTCGAAAAGATGGAGCGGTTTATCTATTCGAAGGCGGACTGGATCACGGTCCACGCGCCCGGCAACGTCGACCACGTTGTCCTCCGCGGAGGATCCAAGGACCGGGTAACGGCGCTCCCGAATTGGGTTGATACGCACATGATACTGCCGTCGGGTTCCGGCGCCCGGTTCAGGCGGGAGCACGGCCTGACTGGCGCATACATAGTCTCTTTTGCTGGGGTGCTTGGCCATCTTCAGGACCTCGACGTCGTGCTAGACGCAGCCGCTCTCACCAAGGCCACGAAGGAAATCGTCTGGTTGATTGTAGGCGATGGGGTGCAAAAAGATGGGCTGGAAAATAAAGCTCGTGACTTGGGGCTAGAAAACGTCCGATTTGTGCCGATGGTGCCCCGGGAGGTGTACCCCGAGGTGCTCTACGCCTCTGACGTCTGTCTCGCTACACTGAAGGCCGAGGTCAAAACGCCCGTCATACCATCCAAGATGCTGGGCATAATGGCCGCCGGAAAGCCGCTGGTGGCGTGCATGGACCCCAAAGGCGACGGGCCTGCACTGGTCAGAGAGGCGGACTGCGGCTACGCCCTGCCGGCGGAAGACCCTGAGGCACTCGCCAATACCGTAAGGACATTGTTCGCTGACCGGGAGCTGGGCAAGCGCCTTGGAGCAAACGGACGGGCCTACGCGGAAGCGGAGTTGTCGCTGGACGCCGCTGCCCAGCAACATGCTAAGCTCTTTGAGCAGATCGCGTGAGGCACCCTTTTCACGGGATCGTCAAACACATGGAGGGTTTACGAAATGGATGAGCACACAGACTACGCCAATAAAAAAGTGTTGGTCACCGGTGGTGCCGGAGCGATCGGCTCCAACCTGACTCGGTCGCTGGCGGCCCTGGGCGCGCGCGTCATGGTCGTCGACGATCTGTCATCGTCGGACCGTTGGAACGTCCCTTCCGTGCCCGAGGTACTGTTCGTCGAAGGCAGCATCCTCGACGAAGTCATCCTCAAGCGTGCATTTATGGAGCGGCCCGATGTCATCTTCCACCTAGCGGCGTTCTTCGCCAACCAGAACTCGGTTGACCATCCCGAGATCGACCTTAGCGTCAACGGCCTCGGAACACTGCGTCTGCTCGAGTACTCTGTCCTCGGGGGGGCGGAGAGATTCGTGTACGCGTCCTCGGGCTGCTCAATCTACGGAAGCAAATCGCCGCTTCCTCTGCGTGAGGAGTTCATCTCCATGGATCTGAGCTCCCCATACCAGATCACCAAGATGCTCGGTGAACTGTACTGCAACTTCTACTCCAATCACCACGGACTAAAGATAGCCAAGGCCCGGTTCTTCAACTCATACGGGCCGGGGGAAGTGCCGGGCCAGTATAGGAACGTTATTCCAAACTTCATATACTGGGCGATGAAAGGGCAGCCATTACCTATTACTGGCAGTGGGGACGAGACGAGGGATTTCACTTTTGTCGAAGATATCGTGGATGGCTTACTCAAGGCAGGAAGGCTGGATGCTGCAGTGGGCCAGGAATTCAACCTGGCCTCTGGCAAAGAGACCCGTATCATCGACCTTGCCCACATGGTGAACTCAGCGACTGGCAACACGGCCGGAGTCCGGTTCGTGGCCAGGCGATCATGGGACACGAAGATGAGGCTGTTGGCCTCAATAGATCGGGCGAGCGAGCTGCTCGGATACGAACCTAGGACAGACTTCGAAGAAGGTCTTGACAAGACAGTCAACTGGTTCAGAGAGAACTGGGAAACCATCGAAGGGTCTGCCCGCTTCGGTCCGGGCGTTTCCTCCGCGGTACGCGAGATGACCGTCGTTGCCAGGTGATCCGCCGATAGCGCCTTGAAGGTACTTGTGGTCTTCGGCACACGCCCGGAGGCGATAAAGCTCGCTCCGGTTATCCAACGGCTTCGCCTCAAGGGCGAGGAAGCCGATGTGGACACCGTGGTTTGCGTCACGGCGCAGCATCGGCAGATGCTCGACCAGGTACTGACGCTATTCGACATCTCCGTCGATCACGATCTAGATGTTATGGAACAGGACCAGACACCCACTCGGGTCGCGTCCCAGGTGCTGTCGTCGCTGGAGGGCGTACTGGCGAAGGAGCGGCCCGACTGGGTTGTCGTGCAGGGCGACACCACCACCGTTGTCGCTGCTTCGTTGGCCTCATTCTACGCCGGAGTCCGCGTCGCCCATGTAGAGGCGGGACTCAGGACGCACGACAGACGGCAGCCCTTCCCTGAAGAGATTCACCGAAGATTAGCCGGGGTGATCGCTGACCTTCACTTTGCGCCCACGGCGCTGGCCAAGCGCAATCTGCTCCGCGAGGGAGTTCCAGAAGAACAGATTCTGATTACCGGAAATCCGGTCATCGACGCCCTCTACCAAGTCCTGAGACTCCCACCGACCCCCGACGTAGGCAATCTGATCGAGTCATTGAGCACCGGCGAGGGGCGCGTTGGAATAGTCCTTGTAACAGCGCACCGCCGAGAGAACTTCGGTGCCCCTATGAAGAGCATCGCCCGCGCCATTCTGGACATTTCCGAGCGCTACAGGGGCCGCTTCCACATCGTGTATCCGGTTCATCCGAACCCCAGTGTATCCGGGCCGATGCACCACCTCCTCGACGGTACGCCCGGCGTTACCTTGCTACCTCCGCTCGACTACCTGTCGATCGCGCACCTGATGAGACAGGCGCACATCGTTCTCACCGACTCGGGCGGCATTCAGGAGGAGGCACCCGCCCTTGGCAAGCCGGTGTTGGTACTTCGCGATATCACCGAGCGTCCGGAGGCCGTTGAGGCCGGAACGGTCAAGGTCATCGGGACCGAGAGAGGTCGTATCGTCGCAGAGACTGCCGCTCTTCTCGACGACGAAGACGAGTACTCGCGGATGGCGAGATCCGTGAATCCCTACGGAGACGGCCGGGCCAGCGAGCGCATCGTTGCCAGTTTCGTTGGGGAGGACGTCAAAGCGTTCTTGCCGGCCCCGGCAAGTGCTCCTATCGAGACCGGATAGACGGGCTACTTTTCCAGGAGAACGGCTAGGCCTCCAAGGAGGCTTCGCATTCGGAGAGCTTCCAACACCCGCGTCTCAACGGTCTGGGACATCATGGCCAAGGCCAGAGGGATCCTTATCTTCAGCACGCGCGCGAGACCGACGGTAGCGTAGCGAATTGGGCCTCCCGACAGCTGGCACTCCACCGACCTGAACCCCCCCCGCATTCTCGTACACGTCCGTTTCCTTTATCGGATAGCACCGCGCCCCGGGCTCCCGGGCGAGACCCCTGATTCTCGTGGCCTCCAGCAGCCGGTACACCCAGTTCAGCTGCGGGTCAACGAAGGCGGCGCGGCCCCCCGGCGCTAACACACGGCTGATCTCTCTGAGTCCATGTGACATCTCCATATGGTGCAGGGTGCCTCCACCATACATCCTGTCCACCGATTCGTTCGCCAACGGTAGTTCCTCGCCGATCGCGACGATGACACGCAGGCCGGACCCCACGCCGACGTGTGCGGCCATGCGTCTTGCGACCGCGGCCTCCTCCGCCATGGGCGTTACCAGCCATGCTTCTCCTGCGCCGCCGATAGCGGCTTTGACGGCGTGTGAGCCCGAGCCTCCGAGTTGGACGAAGCGGGCGCCGCCGATCGGCGACAGCCACTCGTAGGCCTGGAGCTGGGAGAGAGCGCTTGTCCGGGAATCTATCCAGACGGAGTGGGGATGCGGAAAGCCTTGTACCGGAGACGCTTTCCGGTACTGGGCGACAAGCTCCCTGCCGACAAGGTTTCCGGTCAGTCGGTCGATATCTTGCTGGAGGTTGTCTCTCGCGATGGCATCGTAGGCCGTGATCTCATCGCGGATTCGATCGTAGCTCATTTCTGCGTGATCTGAGGTGGACCCCATCAGTTGGACAACTTTGGGGTTCCGCTAAGCGAGAGTCCCGCCTCCTGGATTG